>DVEE01000526.1 GCA_015295885.1 Leptolyngbyaceae cyanobacterium M65_K2018_010 | reverse complement strand
TTCATCGGCAGTGATGTCTGAAAGGTCGGCCAGATCCTGGGTGGATAGGTTCAATAACTCCACCCCTGCCTCCGTAGATTGGCCATAGGCTTCTTGCAGGGTGGTTAGAGTATTGGCCAACTTAACCGCCGGAGGTTGCTGCCGCAGTTGCAAGCGCAAATTAGTTTGACGCAAGCGCTGTACCATCACCTGAAGTAGGCGATGGTGGAGTTGAGGATCCTTGAACAGGGTTTGAATAAACCGTTGCGCCGAAATACTCAACAGTTTCACCGCGGTCATGGCAACAACATCGGTAGACCGGGGAGACTCGTCTAGGATCGCCATTTCTCCAAAAAAGTCCCCTTGGCCCAACACCGCTAGGGTGACAAAACTTTCATCCATGTGCCGACGCACCTTAACCCAGCCCGCTTCAATAAAGTAAACGGCATTACCCCAGGCATCTTCCATCACCACAGCTCGATTGGCTGGATAGTCATGGTGGGTAGTTACGGAAAGAATCCACTCAAGGGTTTCCGGGCTAGCGGCACTAAACAGAGGAAATCGTTCAATAAAAGCTTCAGGCTGCATCTTAGGCCAGCATCAAAGGGGCATTAGGAAATTTCCGGATCTCTAGGTTTCTATAGTACCTGCATAAGTCGGTGAGTCTAATTAATTGTAGGCAGGGAGTTTGGGGGCTGCGCCCCTAGACAGGGGGGGCCACCCCCTCCACCCCCAAGCGCATCTTCCCTTTCATTGAACCCACCTACTGAGGCGTTGAGAACAATAGGCCAGCCCAGCGTGAAGCAACGGGTGGTTAGCAAAGAAATGGGCTGGTTAGCACACACTAACCAGCCCACCCTTAGGGAACGCGTTAGAAGTTTACTGAAGCACCAGCTTAACGTTGGCGTTTTGTAGGCCAGGACGCTTAACTTCGGCCAGGGTTTTATTCACAGCGTACTTCTGGTTGATGGAGTTGATTAGCTCAGTTTGGTTGTGTTTTTTAGCCACACCCCAGAGGTCAGCGATCAGATCAAAGGAACCATCGGCATTACGAGACCAGCCCAGATCATACTCACCATCCAGAACGGCCACAATGTCAGCACGAACGCGCTGGCCATTGTAACCACGAACGTCAGCATCCGTCTTAGTGGCAATACCCAGGTCAGACAGAGACTGCTTGAGAATTTCAGCATCGGTCACTTTAGTGCGAAGGGTGCTGAAGTGAGACATAGTGTTTCCTCCTGTAGGGAAATTGAGAGAGACAACGAGGTTTGAGAGTTAACGACACCAGCTAACCGTACAGGGGCTATCTGGATACCAACTGCTAGCCTAAGGGCTAGCCCTTCCCCCGGATACCGCCGGGAGGAAAGCCTGTTAAAACTCCATCCGCTGGTACTCAGCGACGGAGGCGGCCGCCGGACGGGCGCGCTGACGAGCCCAATCGCGCAGGGCTGTTACCTGTTCACTCATGGTTTTAGAAAGGGGCAGCGTCGCTCGAATCGCTGCAATAATATCCAACTGGGTGAACTCACGTCCTTGGGCAAAAGCTTCATACATAGCAGAAATCAGACCTTGTTCAATTTCTGCCCCAGAAAATCCATCACAAACTTTAGTTAACTGGTCTAAATCAAAGCGGTCGATGTCTCGCCGTCGCTTGCGCAAGTGGATCTGAAAAATATCCTTGCGTTCCTCGGAATTCGGCAAATCCACAAAGAAAATTTCGTCAAATCGACCCTTACGCAGGAACTCGCTGGGCAGTCGCTCTACCCGATTGGCGGTAGCCATGACAAATACAGGAGAGGTTTTTTCCTGCATCCAAGTGAGAAAAGTACCAAAGATCCGACTAGAAGTACCGCCATCGGAATCGGAGGAACCCACTCCGCCCGCGAAAGCTTTATCTATCTCATCAATGAACAAAATGGCGGGAGAAATCGATTCTGCAGTACGTAGAGCATTCCTTAAATTAGCCTCAGAACGGCCGACGGTGGAGCCATCATAGACTCGCCCAAGATCTAGACGCAATAGGGGAAGGCCCCAAAGGCGGGAGGTGGTTTTAGCAATTAGAGATTTACCACAACCAGGTACACCTAAAATCAACATTCCCTTAGGTTGGGGCAGGCCATACTCCCGAGCTCGCTCTGTAAATGCATCGGAACGCTGTTTCAGCCAATGCTTCAACTCCTCTAAACCACCCACCACATCGATGGTTTCATCCACATCCATGAATTCTAGGATGCCGTTGCGGCGAATTAACTGCTTCTTCTCAGAAAGAACAATATCCACTTCCTCTGAAGTCAAGCGCTTCGCCACAACCCGGGCTTTTCGATAGACCTTTTCAGCTTCGTCCCGAGTTAGACCAAGGGCTGCTTTCAGCAATTTCTCTCGATCTTCTGTAGTAATACTTGAACCGCGCGCACGATTTAACTCTGTGGAGAGGACCTCATCTAACTCGGCCATATCTGGCAAAGGAAAGTCTAGAACGACAACTTCCTTTTCTAGCTCGATGGGAATTTCTTGCACAGGAGACATCAAAACAATGGTTTTAAGAGTCCCCTTCAGGGAAGCAATAGCATCCCTTAAACAACGAGTCACCGCTGGAGAATCTTTGAACGGATGTAGATCCTTGAAAATGTAAATACCGGGTTCTCGTTGGCGAATGACCCATTCCACGGCGGCTTCTGGAGACACCGTATTGCTATGCTGAGGACCATTACCGGAGGTACCGTACTCAACCATACCGCGGGTCATGGTCCAGGTGTAGACGCGCAGGGAGGTCTTGCCATCCTGCTCCTTGGACAACTGTCGGGCGACGGTGGCAATGGTCTGCTCTGCCCGCTCTTCCTCAAAGGTCACCAGGTAGATCAGAGGATATTGGGCCTGTACTAGTACGTTCAAATCCTCTCGCATGACCAAATACCTTCCGAGGCTGATAGGGGGAAAAGCAGGGCATTAACCAAATCCAATGAACCCTTAGGTTGGAATCGCTCACAGTCGCTTTGTGGTGAAGAACTTTTAAGCGCTACGCAAAACAAGCTCAACTGACTAAAAAGTACTCAAAATACAAGCTACCAAGTGAATCACTAGCTACAAATCACCAACTCACCCTCATCTAACTGGCCCGATTCGATCACCATACCCGACACCTTGGCGGTACTCAGAGCTTGGTCAGAATCTGCCGCCGCTAGGTGAGCCACCTCAAGCAGCTCATCGTCGCGCACCACCAACGGAGTAGAACAGCTGGGGCAAGAATAAACCAAATGGGTTTTCCCAAAACCAGGCGCTTCGCATTCAGCTATGGCTTCAGGATGGGCCAAATAAAAGTCAATTGCGCGCTTTGCAATGGAAGACATCGCCTCACCCTCAACGGCCGATCTAATCTTGAGCTGACGATGTAAATCAGGTGGCAGATACAACGTAACTTTGGCCGACTTTTGCTCTTCCATAACGCACTTCTAGTAGGAATTACCCAGGTATGTTGTTACCTTAGCGATCTGCTCTGGTGCTGTCAAGACAGCATGACGTCATGACGTCAATTTCGTAACATTGGTTCACAATATAACGGTTGAGGGTGAGGTCAGGGGGCCTTTGGGTGGCGGCCTGTCTGCCTGCATTCCTTAGATCTCTTTGGATCGCTTTGGAGCTCTATTGACAGGGTATCGGATGGCCAGGCGCTCTGGAGTCAACGTAAACTTATGCGACGGTAGTGTTTGGCGGCAAAAGCCCAGGGGTACGTTTAAGGAGGTTGTTCCTAGTTCTTGTCATGGTGAGCCGCTCCATTCCTTCCACTTCAGACCTAGCCAGTACTTCAGCCTTGGAGGATGAGGCCCTATTTCAACAGTGGTACCACTGGGGCGAGGAGGAGGCGAATACTGGCCACTACCTCCAGGCGCTGCGGTGTTTTGAAGAAGCCGCGGTGGCGCAGCCTGCTGAGCCGGATGCATTGCTGTACCAGGCCCTATGCTTGATCCATCTGGGGCAACCTCAACGGGCTTTGGAACTGACGGAGCAGATCTTGCGGGATGTCCCCCATCACCCCCAGGGCTGGTTGTTCCATGGGGTTGCTTTGCATCGGTTGGGCCGTTATCGGCAG
>DVEE01000166.1 GCA_015295885.1 Leptolyngbyaceae cyanobacterium M65_K2018_010 | reverse complement strand
TCACCCGACCCTGAGAGTCCAGGATGGACTGGTTGAAGTTGAACCCATTCAGGTTGAACGCCATGGTGCTGATGCCCAGAGCGGTAAACCAGATGCCAATCACCGGCCAGGCCCCCAGGAAGAAGTGCAGACTACGGCTGTTGTTGAAGCTGGCGTATTGGAAGATCAACCGACCAAAGTAGCCGTGGGCAGCCACGATGTTGTAGGTTTCTTCTTCTTGGCCAAACTTATAACCGTAGTTCTGAGACTCGGTTTCGGTGGTCTCCCGCACCAAGGAGGAGGTCACCAAGGAACCGTGCATGGCGGAGAACAGGCTGCCCCCAAATACCGCGGCTACGCCCAGCATGTGGAAGGGGTGCATCAGAATGTTGTGCTCAGCCTGGAACACCAGCATGAAGTTGAAGGTGCCGGAGATGCCCAGGGGCATACCATCGGAGAAGGAACCTTGACCAATGGGGTAGATCAGGAACACTGCGGTGGCAGCGGCCACGGGGGCGGAGTAGGCCACGCAGATCCAGGGGCGCATGCCCAGGCGGTAGCTCAGTTCCCATTCCCGACCCATGTAGCAGAAGACGCCAATCAGGAAGTGGAAGATCACTAGCTGGTAGGGGCCGCCGTTGTACAGCCACTCATCCAGGGAAGCGGCTTCCCAGATGGGGTAGAAGTGCAGACCAATGGCGTTGGAGGAGGGCACCACGGCACCGGAGATGATGTTGTTGCCGTACATCAGGGAGCCGGCGACGGGCTCACGGATGCCATCGATGTCCACGGGGGGAGCGGCGATGAAGGCGATGACGTAGCAAGCGGTCGCAGCAAGCAGGGTGGGAATCATCAGCACGCCGAACCAGCCAATGTACAGGCGGTTCTCGGTGCTGGTTACCCACTGGCAAAACTGCTCCCACACCGAAGCGCTTTGGCGCTGCTGTAGGGTAGTCGTCATGATGTATTAGTCCTTGGTATTTATAGTTTCAAGGTATGCGGGGCACCAATCGTTTAGATTTGTAACCCACATAGTTAATACATTAACGACAACATGGAGTTTTGTAAACAAAAATCTTTCTGAAGTTTAATGTCGGGTTCTCTCTTCAGGGCGGGATGGCACCACCGGAACAGCTCCTAGGCCCCCTAGAGAAAGAATCTCAGTGCTTGGGGACAGAGGCGGCCAAGGCCGGGAAAATCGACTGAGGGGGCTACTCATAATTGGGGAATCATCCCCCTGGCAGCGGCTCAGGCCCAGGCCTGCGCTCAGGACCGGTGGCCTAGGGAAATCTGGACTGGACGAACCTTAAAGCGATTCCAAGTATTGCAGTAAATCAGCCATCGCCTGAGGATCCGGCTGAAACTGTGGCATGGGGGGAGTACGCCCGCTGGTCACCTGTTTAATCAAACTCACCTTAGAGCGATGATCCGCGATACTCACCAAGGTAGGACCCACCTCCCCCAGGGCCTGAATCCCATGACAGACGGCACAATTCATCTGATAAATGGCCTGGCCCCGGGTATTATCGCCTTTTAAGGACAAGACTTCCTGGATGTAGGGGTCGGAGGCCTGGACATGGCGAAAGGCCCCGAACCCCAGGCCAACCACCAGGGCAAAGGACGCCAAAACCAGAGCAGCGCGTCGCAGCAGCAGCCCAAGATCTTCGGTTTGAGGGGGCAAGGTCTCCGGTGCCACAGTTAACAGTTAATGGGATGGGCTAGTGGAATGTATTGTTGCGCTTACAGACATATATTGTTACGCACTTTAATGAACTGTCCAAGCTTCACCGGAGAATTTTTAGGATTCAGAACTTGGCCCTTATAGTTAACCTGGGTGTGTAGCGGTCTGTATGAGTGCGGTGGGGAGTATCTTGGCCGCCCACCGCGTGGACAATTTGTAGAGGATACTGGCAATGGCTGAGCAGAGCCCAGAGACGACTCCCACATCCACTTCCGTCCAACCCCTGGCGGCTAGTACCACTGGGGTAGACAGGCCCGTGACAAGTCCCGACTCGGGCGGGTCTTCCGATAGCCCGACGGCCCAGGCTCCGCTGACCCAAGCTCAGGCGGAACAAATTTTGGCAGACCTGAAAACCATTAAGCAAAACCTACTGTGGGTTTTAGTCATTGCCGGTTTCTTTGCGGCGCGATCGCTGATTTTCCACTACTAGCTGACCATGGCTACTCTGCTCAAGCGCCCCGACAGCAAGCATTTCTACTCCAGTTCGGTGATGGAATATATCGTGCCAGAGAGTCGGGTTGAGGCCTTTCAGGACTGGTACGGGCAAGTGCGGCAAGTGGTCCAGCAGTACCCGGGCTTTCTCAGAGCTGACCTCTGTAGCCCTTTAAACTGCAATGACGGAGTCGTCAAGTTCTATAGCATTATTCATTTTTCTACCCCAAAATTCCTGAACAATTGGCTCAAATCTAAGCAACGCCAGCATCTGTTTACCGCCGGTCAGGCCATCTTTCTGGCCTACCGCTTCAAATCCTTTTCCACCGGCCTAGAGGGATGGTTTTCAAGCCAGGCAGGGCCCGAAGAGCAAGGTAGTTTGGGGCCAGCGCCCTGGAAACAGGTGTTGGCGGTGGTCCTAGGGCTTTACCCCACCCTGATGGTGCAAGGCATGGTGTTTGCAGCCCTGGGGATTATGCAATCCTGGCCCATGCCAACGGCTTTGCTGATCAACAACCTGATCACCTCATCCCTTTTGACTTGGGTGGTTATGCCCAGAATTTCCCGGCTGTTCAGCTTTTGGCTGCAACCCGCCTATTTTCTGACTTCAAGGCAGGCTAATCTACTGGGCACGATAGTTGTGTTAAGTATTTTGGGGGGGTTGGTAATTTTGTTTAATTTGTTACAGAAACTAAATGCTTAAGAAATTCTCATATTTAATGGGTATCCCGTAGCGTTGCCCTGTACGGGGAGCTAGCCCTGTCAAGGGGTTTCTCAGCCCTATGGGACTGAGGGATAAAGGGTTTACCCTAGGCAGCAAAAAGTAGCTTCTAAGCTAGATCACCCAAACTTAACTAGTTCAGACTGTATACAGAATACAATTCCCCGTGGGAGTAACCCAGAGTCTATGCAGCTATGACTTTCAAAGGCTCACTGATCAACCAACTGACCGAGCGACTGCAGCAGATCAGTCTTCTGTCCTACTTAACTTCCCTCAAGGCGCTTAAATCTCCGGCCCTAGTCGATCAGGTTAAGCACCGTCTGACCCCAGTGCTGCAAGGTTCCGTGGCCTTTATTACCCAGCCCATGGAGCCCCAACAGGTGCCCTACTCCAGTGTGGTAATGGAATACACCGTGCCCCAGGAGAAAAGTTGGGCTTTTCGGCGCTGGCACCGCAGCCTCATCAGTGCCGCTGAGGAATTCAAGGGTTTCATCAGAGCCGATCGCCATCGACCGCTCAACTGCCAAGGAGGGGTACTGAAATGGTATGCCGTGGTTCACTTTGAACAACCGGAAGATCTCAATCGATGGCTGCTATCCCCGGAGCGAGAGGCCTTACTCAGGGTGGGACGCGATATCTTTCAATCCTATAAGTTCAAGTCCTTTGAAACTGGCTTGGAAGGCTGGTTCTGCCATCAATCGGGCAATGAACTTACCAGCTTAGGTCCGCCGGCCTGGAAGCAGATTTTATCCGTGGTCCTAGGACTGTACCCGGTCATCATGATTCAGGACTATCTGCTCGACCAACTGGGCCTGCTGGAGTCTTGGGAACCAGCCAGTGCCATGCTGGTGAAAAATTTAATTACCACCTGCGTGCTCACCCTAGTGGTCATGCCTCTAGTGGTGAGAGTCCTGGATTTTTGGTTGCAACCGGCCCACCGCCGCGCCTCTATCCGAATTGAGGTGGTCGGGGCCGCCTTTACCGTTGTGGCCATGGTGGCGATGGTGTACGTATTCAGTGAAATCCACTGAGGCCAAGGCCAGGGGGTCGGCAATTCCCGGGCTTGGGCACTTTCCCGCCAACCGTTCTAGAGCATTGCTGCAGTCGGGCTAGCAGCCCCGTTTCTGAGTCGTCCTTGCGACAGGACATACCCCCTGAACCAGCAACTGGCCGTCTATGGCGGCGTTCTAGGTTGCGGCGGCGGGTAGGGCTGAGG
>DVEE01000439.1 GCA_015295885.1 Leptolyngbyaceae cyanobacterium M65_K2018_010 | reverse complement strand
TGGAAGGGGACCGGGAACGCTGCCTGGCGGCCGGGGCCACC
The DNA here is from genome assembly GCA_015295885.1 of Leptolyngbyaceae cyanobacterium M65_K2018_010. Taxonomy (GTDB): domain Bacteria; phylum Cyanobacteriota; class Cyanobacteriia; order Phormidesmidales; family Phormidesmidaceae; genus Nodosilinea. Next base: position 14,511 of record DVEE01000439.1, on the reverse strand, counting down.
GATTATCTGGCCAAGCCCCTACAAATTGATGACCTGGTGGGCCTGCTGCAACGATTGCTGGAGGGAGGCCGCAAAGACCTAACTGACCAGGTGGTGACTGAGGGCAAATCGCAGTAGCTCTGAGCGGTTGTTGGTCTCTGTTTTCCGCAACAGACTACTGACATACTTTTCCACGGTGCGGGGGCTGAGAAATAGGCGATCGCCAATTTGGGCGTTGGACAGTCCATCGGACAGTAAAATCAGCACATCCTGCTCGCGGGGAGTCAACTCTGGGCCAGAGCTACTGAGGGACGGCGAAGCCATGGCTTCGGTACCAGTCAGCTGGGCTTCTGCCGCAAGGGCTCGCTGCTGGGCGGTTTGCAAAGCAACCTGCTGAATCCAGGCCGATTGAATCAACTGCGATCGCTCCAGCAGATTCCGCACAATCGCCCCAATCTCTTGTAATTCAAAGGGCTTGGATAGGTAGGCATCGCAGCCCACCTGATAGCCCCGAATCCGATCTTGCATTTGGTTGTGGGCGGTTAGAAAAATCACCGGGATTAGCCGAAACCCTGGCTGCTGACGCACCTTTTGAATCAGGGTATAGCCATCCAAATAGGGCATACCAATATCTGTAATGATCAGCTGAGGTTGGTGATCAAACACCCTTCTGAGCGCCATTTCCCCGTCGCTGGCCATGACAACGGAGTAACCCTCTAGTTCTAGATAGTCACAAATCGACAGGCGTGTGCCTTCGTCATCTTCCGCCAGTAGGATTGTTAAGGGCATGATGATTAACCCAGTTCAGCCATGAACCATACCCCATCCACCGTTCCGATCCCATGGGGCTCCGGAAAGCAAACCCGTCAACTTTTCAATGGTTCATCTCCATCTAGCCTAAGGGAGAACACCCAGAGCCAGGATCATTTGTTGCCGAAATTAAACTTGAGCGGAGTAAACTCCGCGATTTTTGTAACAAAGTATGAGCTAATTCGAATCAATCCCTAACCCAGACGGTAGCCAAACCCTCGCACCGTTTTTAGATAGGTGGGATGGCTGGGATCTTCCTCAAGTTTCTCCCGAATCCAGCGAATATGAACATCGACGGTTTTATTGTCGCCCATGAAGTCGTGCCCCCACACCTGGTCAATGATTTGATCCCGCGACCAGACTCGACGGGGCTGGGTCATAAACAGCTCCAGAATGCGAAATTCCTTCGGAGATAGATTAATTTCGTCATCCTTTAAGAACACACGACATTCCTGGGGATAGAGGGTAATGTCTTCGAACTTGAGAACATTGTCCTTTTCGACCGGGACTGGGTGGTGCTGACGGCGCAGCAGGGCCCGACACCGAGCCACCAGTTCCCGCATGCCAAAGGGTTTGGTGAGATAATCGTCGGCGCCAATTTCAAGCCCCACCACTCGGTCGGTTTCGGTACCCTTAGCACTCAAAATTAAAATCGGTACATCGATACCCTGATGTCGCAGCAGGCGACAGAGATCCAGACCATTCATACCGGGGAGCATCAAATCTAGCACCACCAGGCTAATATCCGGTCGACTGACCCGACTGGCAGCGACGGTACCGCCCAAGATATCCAGAGCCTTGAGGCCATCCTCGGCAATCAAAATATCAAACCCTTCCTCTGCCAAACCGAGGGCCACCGTTTCTCGAATCAGTTCTTCATCTTCAACAATCAAAACCCGACCCAGACCAACCCGCAAATTGGGTTGGGGTTGCGGCGAAAGTTCTAAAGAACTCATAAGAAATGGTTAAAAAGCTACCAAGGCAGATCATACCAGGCCGCTAGGGGGAAAAAGGCCGGCCCAAAAACTAAGATTTTGTTAATTAACCCCGTTAACCTGCCTTAGGAAGCTGAGTCTGGGGTGGATTGCACCCAGGCTTCTATAGCATTGGCCTGGGTGGGCAAAGCGGCGGTTAAGACCTCACAGCCTGTCGGCGTAATCAGTACGTCATCTTCGATGCGGAGGCCACGAACCGTCTGAAACTGGGCTAGGCGTTCCCAATTGACGGCATCATCGAACTGGCCTGAGCGGCGGGCCGGTGTCAGAATCCCAGGCACCTGGTAAAACCCGGGTTCGATGGTCACGACCATTTGGGCCGCTAGGGGGCGATCCAAACGCAGGAAGCAAAGCCCAAACCGATCGCTACGGCGGCGGCCGGGGGCATAGCCCGCCAGATCCCCCAGGTCTTCCATATCGTGTACATCCAGGCCGAGTAAATGCCCCAACCCATGGGGAAAAAATAGCCCATGCACATCTCGCTCTACCAGATCCTCAGGGTGGCCCTTCAGCAGGCCCACCTCCACCAACCCCTCAGCCAGGGTCCGGCAGGCCAGCAGGTGGAGATCTCGATACTCAACTCCGGGTTTGGCGGCGGCAATGCAAGCATCGTGGGCCGCCAGCACAATATCGTAGATATCTCGCTGGGGGGGTGAAAAATGCCCCGTTACCGGCCAGGTGCGGGTGATGTCTGAGGCCCAGCCGGAGACGGTCTCTGCCCCCACATCCGCTAACAGCAGGTCGCCGGGATGCAAGGCCTGGTGATACTGCTGGTGATGGAGTACTTCGCCGTGGGGGGTAACAATGCTGTTGTAGGCACAGGTCATATTGTGGGCTAAAATCACCTGCTCCATAGCCGCCCGCACCTGGGCGGCGGCGGTGGCGGTTGAAGTGGCCGCCATACCGGCCCGATGGGCCTGCACCGAGACCGCGGCAGCCTGGGTAATGGCCCCCAGGGCGGCGTCATCATGGTACAGGCGCAACTCGACAATGGCCTCGGCCAAGGCCTGGTTCAAAGCTGGGCTAGAGGGGTTGTCCGAGCCCAGGGGAGAATTGGCCTGGCCCGGCAGGGTCGCGGCATTTTGGCGATAACGCTCCAGGTCGGCTAGGGGGTAGGCCGCGAGGGCACCCATAGCCGTAGCGATGGCTTCGCGGCTGGGGGTGGGCCCATGCCAGAGGGCGTCGCCGGGGTCAGGATCATCCATAAACAGGGTCAATTGCCCTGCCTCCAGGTGAATGGCCGCATGGGGCAAGGATAGCCCGGCAAAATAGAGGAAATGACTGCTGGCCCGAAAGGGATAGGTATTGGCTGGAAAGTTGCGCGCCACTGGCTGACCTGACCATAGCAGAGCGGCTGGGCTAAATCGCTGGGCCAGGTTTTGGCGCCGCTGGGCCAGGTATGGCGCTAGCGACTCCAGCTGCAGTTCTAGCGATTGAGTGTCCTTCTCGGTACTGATCATGACTGAGTCATGCCCCTCCAGGCTGGGATTGATTTAAGGTTTTCTACCTAAGTCTAAACCTAGCGTTAACCCGGCCATGAAGCGGCTCAGGGGCAGCCTAAGATAGCATTACTGATATAAAACTTTCATTTGCAAAATCAGTTCAGATGCACTATTTTTAGCTTGAGTGTGATGGGCCTTCTTCGGTTTTAGCGCTATGGCTTCCTTAACGATTCGGCCGGGCTCACGGGTACGCTTGAAAGGTCAAGCTGACCATGTACCAGACTTTTTGGTGATCCGCTGCGATCGCGATCGCTGCTGGGTACGTCAACAGGATTGGGGCCCAGGGGCTCAGCTCAATGTGCGGTTTACTCAGCTTTTGGTGTCTGAGCCAGCTCCTGGGATTGAGGCCAGGCTAAGACCCTTTGAGGTGGCCATGGCCCCGCTCCCGCTGGATAACGTCATTTACATGGATGCCTACCGCCGCCAAAAAGCCCGCTGAGGCCATCCAGTTTGGCCGAGTTCAGTGACTCTGACAACAGTTCAAGTTGAACGGCCACCCTAAAGTGTGATAAGTCCTAATTCATAGCAATGGATTGCCAAGCTGGTCCTGTCTCCTTCCCTCTGGTGGCTATCATGGCACTTTTAGCCCGATTACTCCAATTCTTGCAGTTTCTAGAGGGAATGTTCGAATTTTTAGATTTCCTCACCACTCCGCTGGGTTTAGTGGCCACTGTGGGCCTGGCTCTCTACGGGGGGCTGGTCTGGCTCGGGGTAGATGCAGCGGCGGCAGCTACCCTGGGGGGGTCGGTGGCGCTGGGGTTGAGCTGTATCATAACCAAGCCTAACTTTTAGGGTGCCCATGGTTCCGGTGGCCGAGGCGGCAGCCCAGATCCTAGCCCTCACCAGCCTGCCCCAGGGGCCAGCGGCGATAGAGCTAGTTCCCTTAGCCGAGGCTAGCGGTCGGGTCCTAGCCACCCCCATCGTCAGCAACCTCGATATGCCCCCCTGGGATAACTCTGCCATGGACGGCTACGCAGTCCGCCACGCCGACGTGCAGGACGCCAGAGCCGAACAGCCGATTATCCTGTCGGTTTCAGAAACTATTCCAGCCGGGCGATGGCCTACCCTCTCCGTCAACCCTGGCCAGGCTGCTCGCATTTTCACCGGCTCCATGATGCCGGCCGGGGCTGACACGGTGGTGATCCAGGAAGTCACCGAGCGCCAGGGCAACCAGGTTAAAATCCTAGAACCACCTCAACCGCGCCAATTTGTGCGTACCCAGGGAAGCTTTTATCGGGCCGGGAGTTCCCTGATTGGCCCTGGGGTTGTCCTCGGTGGGCCAGAAATGGCCGTACTGGCGGCTGCCCAGTGTACCCAAGTAGCGGTGTTCCGCCAGCCCCGGGTGGCAATTCTCTCGACCGGGGATGAGTTGGTTTCCCCCGAGACCCCGCTCCAACCCGGCCAGATCGTGGACTCTAACCAGCCCGCCCTGGCGGCTTTGGTCCAACAGGCAGGAGGAGTACCTGTGCCCCTGGGCATCATCCCCGACCAACCCGACCTTCTGGCCCAGGCCATGCAGGCTGCGCTGGCCCAGGCTGACCTGGTCCTATCCTCCGGCGGAGTTTCCGTAGGGGATTTTGACTATGTCGATCAAATTTTGGCGGACTTGGGGGCGACCCTGCATATTCGTTCGGTGGCGGTAAAACCCGGTAAACCCCTGACCGTCGCAACCTTGCCCCGCCCTGGCCAACCCCCAACCGACTCCATTCTCTACTTTGGCCTACCGGGCAATCCGGTATCCGCTTTGGTGAGTTTTTGGCGGTTCGTAGAGCCGGCTTTGCGCAAGCGTTCGGGCTTGCAAGAGGGATGGTCGCCAGTCTTAGTGACCGCCACCACCCGCCACCCCTTGAAGGGCAGTGGCAATCGCGAGACCTACCTATGGGGTTATCTCAAAGGGATTAAAGGGGCGTTAGAGTTTCACCTCGCCGGTGGTAGCCACAGTTCTGGCAATCTGGTGAACTTAGCTGGAACCAATGGCCTGGCGGTGGTACCCCTGGGCCTAGAAACGATTCCGGTAGATGCGCCCGTCCAAGTTATGCTGATCGGTCGAGTCCTATCGGAATAGTTTCTCTCCATTCGATCGGGGCGGTGTCATGGCCATGCCCTGGGAGCAGCCCAGGGGCCATGGCGGGGGTTAGCGGGGAAAGGATGACCGTTTCCCGCGCCAATAATCCCTCAGTGCCTCAATAATCTGAATATTAGCCTTGGGAAATGGGTATTCCTCGATGGTGTCCAAGGTCACCCAGCGAACCTCATCGCACTCAATGGGCTGGGGTTCCCCGCTCAGGTGGGTGCAATGGTGCACATTGAGGGTGACCTTAAAGTGGGAGTAGGCGTGGGTAACGGTACAGAGGGGTTCCCCCACCTCGATGTGAATGCCCAACTCCTCCAAAATTTCGCGGCGAATGCAGTCTTCTACTGTTTCCTGGGGATCGATCTTGCCGCCAGGGAACTCCCACAGCCCCCCCAGTAATCCCTCTGCTCGGCGGCGGTCAATCAAAATTTGATCCTGATCGTTCCAAATCACAGCGACGCCGATGTGCTTGTGGGGGGTTGGGGCTTTGGTTTCCGTCATAGGAATCTCCGACTGCACATTCAGATTATAGGCTCGACAGCAGGATTGCCAAGGACAGCGGCCACAGTCCGGTTGGCGGCGAGTACAGAGGGTGGCGCCTAAATCCATCAAGGCCTGGTTAAAGTCACGGGGGTGGTCAGGGTCCAGCAACCGGCCCGAAATCTGCCACAGCTGAGCTAGGGCCTTGGCTGGTGGCACCGGCAGGGCAACTAGGCGAGCCAAAACCCGCTTGACATTGCCATCTAAGATGGGGTGGGGTTGGTTAAAGGCCGAACTGAGAATGCCCCCTGCGGTGGTACGGCCAATACCAGGCAGGGCCATGATTTGCCCAAAATCCTGGGGCACTTTGCCGCCGTGGCACATGACAATCTGCTGGGCCGCCTGATGCAGGTGGCGGGCCCGGGCATAGTACCCTAAGCCCTCCCATGCCTTGAGAACGGCTTGCAAGTCGGCCGCCGCCAGCGCTTCTACCGTAGGAAACCGGCTCAGCCAGCGGTGGTAGTAAGGCAGCACCGTTTTGACCTGGGTTTGCTGCAACATGATTTCTGAAACCCAAATGGCGTAGGGGTCATCAAGGTTACGCCAGGGTAGGGAACGGCCGGCCTGCCCGTACCAATGCAAAAGCTGGGCTCTTAGGTGTTGCACTAAAAAATCTGGCCAGACTGGGATAGCCTGGGCCAGATTTGAAGAGGGGGAATGGGGGAGACTCCCTAGCGAATCGGTAAAGGAGCGGCCCGATCCGTCGTAGAAACAGCGAGAGTCTGAGGCGACTGGGATGGGCTGGTTGCTAGGGGTCACTCGGCATCCGCAGCAGATTCTGCAAACAGCAGGGAGTGCTCCATGGCCATGCGCTGCTCTGCTCCCCGCAAAAAGTACCCGCTCATCATAGCAGAGGCCAAGAGGCGGCCCAGGCTTTCGCGGTTGGTAGTAATTTCTACATCAAAGTGTTGGGCAGGCAGTCCCCCTAACAGGCCAATAATGTTGTACTCCATCATCTGCTGTACTTCGGCAGAGGCCGGATTAGACAACTGGGCGATAGTTTCAGGGCTCATGGCATGGACATACTGCATCAGCGAGTTGCCATGCTCAGGATGCCTAAAGCCGTTGAAGAGTTCAGGGGTTTTACCGGATGAATTGCTCACAGTGCATACCTCGTTAGCATCTAGACCTAAGGTAGCAAGAGCGCCCCAATCGCCGGGTGGGTAGAACCGTACTCGCCTTGGAGGGGTTCTGCGCCGGCGGTTGAGGCCGGCTGGAGAGGGTTACCGGTCTTTAACCTGGCCTGGCCAGCCAGCTGGCCGTGCGGTTCAGGGATCCCTGAACCTAGGCTTCTGTAGGGTGGCATTGGGGAGAGTGGCACAGGACACCCTCCCAGGTCCAAGGGGGCAAGTCTAGGGTGAATCCTAAGGAAGCCAGCCCAAAAAAATTGGCGCCACATCTGGCCAGCGATGGTAAGGTTGAGAGCGTTGAGATTAGTGAGATTAAGCTGGGTAAGCTAACCTGGCCCGGTTGTGCATCCTCAGTTGTTCATCCCCAGCCTAAGTTTATGACTCAGCCCCGTAAGCATCCCTCATCAGGACTTCTGTTGAGCCGTTTTGTGGTGTCCCTCAAACTCAGTCTAGGCCTTTCTTGTTTAGGATGGCTGGGGGCTTTGCCGGTGCAGGCAGCGGTAGAAATGCGGGTGGCGGTGGTCGAAAGGTTGGATCGGGTGTCTGTGGGTAGTTCCACTCCTGCCATTGTCAAAAACACTGCTGGCCAGGGCATTGGCCAAATTCCCCAGGGGCGCTCCGTGGTGGTCACGGTGGCCGGTGGAACCCTGCGCTTGGCGGACTGGCAGGGGCAGGCCTTTTGGGTTGAACCGGCTAATGGCGGGCATGTCTTTATCAACAACACCTGGTACCGGGGGCGGGTTCTAGTTATGCCCGTGGAAGGTAAGGTGACCGCCATCAACTGGGTTGATTTAGAAGCCTATCTCTACAGTGTGCTAGGGGCAGAAATGCCCGCCAGTTGGCCCCAGGAAGCCCTCAAAGCCCAGGCCGTGGCGGCCCGGTCCTACGCCCTCTACCAGCGCGATCGCGGCGCGGCCAATGCCTTTGATGTGGGCAGCACCACTGCTCACCAAGTCTACAAGGGCCTAGCCAGTGAGGCGCCGTCTACGGTAGCGGCGGTTAATGCTACTCGGGGGCAGGTGCTCACCTACGGTGGTCGCGTGATCGAGGCGGTGTTCCATGCCTCTTCCGGTGGCCGCACGGAAAATGTTGAAGATGTCTGGCAAAAGCCCGTTCCCTACCTCCGCAGTGTCCCCGACTTCGACCAGGATGCCCCGGTCTATCGTTGGTCAGAAACCTTTTCAACCAGCCAATTTGAGCAGCGGGTTAGGGGCGTGGGGCGGCTGCGGGCGGTGTCCATTGAGCGGGTGACGCCCCAGGGACGAGTGGTGTCCCTGCGCTTACAGGGTACCCAGGGGACCCGCACCCTAAGTGGTACGGAACTGCGGCAAGCCCTGGGGCTCAGGAGTACTCTGTTTTCTATCAGCTTGCAGGGGGATACCATTCGGGTTGATGGGCGGGGGTTTGGCCATGGCCTGGGGATGAGCCAGTGGGGCGCTCGAGGGCTGGCCCTGCAGGGCTATTCCTACGCACAAATTTTGGCCCACTACTACCTGGGCGCGGTACTTTCTCAAATTCAAGTCGCCGGTCTCTAGGCGGCTTGCCGGCCGTTACACCCAGGCGCTAAGCTCAAGCCACCGAGTTGTGGGAGTAGCATGGCGATCGCAGAAGCAACCCTATCCGTCAATGGCTTGACCTGGTTTTACCGAGAGGCCACTCCGGTGGGCCCCAGTTCCCGCTTGCCGGTGGTGCTCCTGCATGGGTTGGTTTCCCAAAGCTACAGCTGGCGAGGGGTAATGGTAGCGCTGGCAGAGCAGGGCTTTCGGTCCCTTGCCCCAGACTGGATTGGCCACGGTTTTTCCGACAAGCCCGACCAGCGTGACTTTGCCTACACCCCAGAAGCCTTTATCAGCGCCCTAGGTGCCTGGCTCGATGCCCTAGAGCTGCCTCAGGTTCATCTCGTGGCCCAGGGATTTCTGGGCTGTGCCGGCATCCAGTACGCCCTGCAAAATCCCGACCGGGTAGATCGTCTGGTGATCATCAATGCTCCAGTTAACCCGGCGGCCCGGCTGCCTTGGAAAATTCGTCAGTTAGGGTTACCCCTGGCCGGCGATATGCTGACCCAAGACCCCCTTTTAGTCGATCGCACCCTAGAAGGGGGTGGTCCTTACCAAGTGGATGACGCCGATCTGGATGTTTACCGTCGCCCCTTTTTGAAAAGCTCCGATGTGGGCCGAGCTCTGCTAGCCACCGTACGGCGATTAGAAGTACCAGCGGTCAGCCGTGCGATCGCCCAGGGGTTAAGCCGTTGGGACCATCCCACCCTGCTGCTGTGGGGGCTGAGCGATCCCTGGTTGCCGGTGAGTTTGGCAGAAAGCTGCCTGGCTACCTTGGCCCAGGGTGAACTTAAAACCCTGGATGAGGTCGGGCACTACGCCCAGGAAGACTGGGCCGAAAAGGTCGCGGCCGCTCTCTGCACCTTCCTCAGGCAGATGCCCCTCTAAACACCGCCCTCTTAAACACTGCCATCGCGGCGCAACTGGTCCTGACTTGGATTACTATTCCAGGGGATAGGCAGTGAAGAGGGTACACCGTTGGCACCAAATCCAGACAGCCCGCTCATCCTGGTCATTCTCAACGGTAAGGGCGGTGTAGGCAAAACGACAACGGCAGTCAATCTGGCGGCTATTTTTGCTGAAACCCAATCCGTCCTCTTAGTAGATGCCGATCCCCAAGGGTCCGCTCTGTGGTGGACCAGCCGCAGTCCCGTCCAGCTAGGGTTCGATGTGACCCAGGCCGATGACCCAACCCATCTGGGTGATTTGCGACAACTGCAGCAATACCAGCTGGTGATTGTAGACACCCCGCCCGCCCTTAACTCCGCTGCCCTAGCCGCTGTAATTCCTGCGGCCAGCTATGTGTTGCTGCCTACTCCTCCGGCTCCTATGGATCTGGCGGCTCTAATTACTACAGTGAATGAAGCAGTATCGCCCCAGGGGGTATTCCATCGAGTATTGTTGACAAAAGTAGACTCCCGTAGCGTGGCCGAAGCCATCGAAGCCCAAAATACCCTGTTGGAATTAAACATACCGGCCTGTAATGCCTTCATTCGGACCTACAAAGCCCACGAGCGAGCGGCCCTAGAGGGGATTCCGGTCTTGCAATGGCGGGGTCAAAACGCCCAGGAAGCCCGTTCCGATTACTGGCGAGTCGCCGAAGAAATACAGCGAGACTGGAAACTCCTATGACCAAAAAACGCCTTTCTGATCTCCTTAAGGAAGAAGCCAGTAAATCCGACCTAGCCGCTGGGTCAGAAACCGCTCCCTCTAGCCAGGCCGACTCACCTGTTTCGGCTGAGGTCGAGGCCCCGGCGTTGACCAGTCGCCGCCAAACTACGGCCAGTCGTCGCTCCACCTCGAGTCGGCGGGCTACGGCTACTGATAAGAGAACGGCAAAGTCTGCTAGCCCATCCTCAGGCCGGGCTAAGCAAAGTCAGCCGTCTCCCCCAACCCTAGAATCTCCCCCTAGCCCAGAGGCTGGCGCTATCCCCCATCCCCAGGCTCGCATCACTGAGCTGGAATCTGCCCTGGCCCAGGCGCAGGCTGAGAAAGCAGGGCTAGAAAAGACTATTCAAAGCCTGCAAGCGGACCTAGAGGCTCAGCAAACTCGCCTGTTTGAGCTTAAAGATAGCTTGGATAAGGCCGAGGCCGCGGTGACCGCCAAAACCCAGGCACTGACCAAGGCCGAGGCGGCTCTAGGGGAGGCCAAGCAAACCATTTTAAAATTGACTGAAACCCAGGCACCACCGCTGGTTCCAGCCAAAGCCCCGGTGCGACACTCTGGCATTGATATTGTGCCCCGCCAACCTCGGCCGGCGGCCCCCCAGAAAGGCTATGTTCGGGGCGTACCCACTTTTACGCCGCAGTCCGAACAGCCCAATCCCATGCTATCCGACGCGGATATTGGTTGGGTCGATTAGGCAGGGCAAACGGTCACCGGCTTAAAGTGGGAGAAATCGCCTAGGCAGAACCAGGAGTCAGGAGGTCAGAATTCAGAAGGCTACTGGCGCCGAGCCTTCTCAGGGCGAAGCCTGACTCCTGGATTCCCTATGCTCAATACTATCCCGGCCTACGTTGATACCCGGGCAAGGGCAAACTTAAAATAAGAATGATAAGACGCATCTCTTAGGGTGTGAATTATGGATTTAGCCTAGCCCCTATGCCGGTCATCAAGCATTTTAAGGCGCTAGAAGCCCCCCCATGGCCACCGCAGAAACGAATTTGCCCCAGCCTGCCGGGTTACGTTACATTAAGTTAAGATTCGTCTCATACTTTTAGAGTTCTAGGGCGGTTTCGTAGTGTCTATGGCAATGGTTGCCAACTTTCCAGGCAATATGGACTTAGAGGGCAAACAACTCAAAACCTTGGGCCCGGTGAACACCCAAAGCTGCTACGGATAAAGCTGATCAACCTGTGCAAGTCGTGAATAGAGGCCATTGGTGATGAAACTTTCTTGGAGAGTAGTTTTACTCTGGACCCTGCCCCTGCTGGTAGTAGGGTTCTTTCTCTGGCAGGGGGCATTCTCTTCGTCCCCCGCTGATATGGGTCGCAATGCGGCCAATACGCGCATGACCTATGGTCGCTTTCTCGACTATTTAGATGCCGGTCGGGTTACCGCGGTCGATCTGTATGATGGTGGCAAGACAGCCATCATCGAAGCTGTGGACCCAGAGATTGGCAATCGGGTACAGCGCTGGCGGGTAGATTTGCCGGGCAATTCCCCGGACTTGATCAGCCGTTTACGTAGTGCCCAGATCCGTTTAGACTCCCACCCTCCGCGTAATGACGGTGCTTTAATCGGGGCTTTGGGGAATTTGCTCTTTCCGCTACTTTTAATTGGCGGCCTGTTCTTCCTATTTCGGCGTTCTAGCGTTGGCCCAGGTGGGCCCGGCCAGGCCATGAGCTTTGGCAAGTCGAAGGCTCGCTTCATGATGGAGGCCAAGACTGGCGTTATGTTTGATGATGTGGCCGGCATCGATGAGGCCAAGGAAGAGCTGCAGGAGGTGGTTACCTTTTTGAAAAAACCTGAACGCTTTACGGCGATTGGGGCTCGGATTCCTAAGGGGGTTTTGCTGGTGGGCCCACCGGGAACGGGTAAAACTTTGTTAGCCAAGGCAATCGCAGGTGAAGCCGGAGTCCCCTTCTTTAGCATTTCTGGATCTGAGTTTGTGGAAATGTTTGTGGGCGTGGGGGCTTCTCGGGTTCGGGATCTCTTTAAGAAAGCCAAGGAAAACGCTCCCTGCATTATTTTCATTGATGAGATTGATGCGGTTGGGCGGCAGCGCGGAGCTGGTATTGGCGGCGGCAATGACGAGCGGGAACAAACCTTGAACCAACTCCTGACGGAGATGGATGGGTTTGAGGGAAATACCGGCATTATCATTATTGCCGCGACTAACCGGGTCGATGTGCTAGACTCTGCCCTACTGCGGCCCGGTCGCTTTGACCGTCAGGTGATGGTTGATCCCCCCGATATCAAGGGCCGGTTAGAAATTCTCGAAGTTCATGCTCGCAATAAGAAGTTGGCCGAGGATATTTCCCTGGAGGCGATCGCCCGTCGTACCCCTGGGTTTACCGGTGCCGACCTGGCTAACCTGCTCAATGAAGCCGCTATTTTAACCGCCCGTCGCCGTAAAGAGGCGATCACGATGTCCGAGGTGGATGACGCCGTAGATCGGGTGATTGCTGGCATGGAAGGTACGCCCTTAGTGGATAGCAAGAGCAAGCGACTGATCGCCTACCACGAGGTAGGTCATGCCATTGTTGGTACCCTGGTCAAAGACCACGATCCGGTGCAAAAGGTAACGCTGATCCCTCGTGGTCAGGCCCAGGGTCTTACCTGGTTTACCCCCAGCGAAGAGCAAATGTTGATTTCCCGGGCTCAGTTGTTAGCTCGCATTAGTGGGGCCCTTGGGGGGCGAGCTGCAGAGGACGTGATCTTCGGGGAGGCGGAGGTGACCACCGGTGCTGGCAACGACCTGCAGCAGGTCTCCAATATGGCCCGTCAGATGGTGACCCGGTTCGGTATGTCCGATCTAGGGCCATTGTCCCTAGAAAGTTCCCAGGGGGAAGTCTTCCTGGGTCGAGATTGGCTTTCTCGCTCGGAATACTCTGAGGAAATTGCCTCTCGTATCGATGGTCAAGTTAAGGCCATCGTTGAACACTGCTACGAGAATGCCCGGCGCATCATACAGGAGAATCGCGCTCTGATTGATCGTCTGGTGGATCTGCTGGTGGAAAAGGAAACCATTGATGGCGATGAATTTCGCCAAATTGTATCTGAGTACACCGTGGTACCTGAAAAACCCCAGTTCGTCCCCCAACTTTAGGATCAGGCTAGTCTAGGAATCCTGAAGGCTCGTTCCCATGGACGAGCCTTTTTTTAGTTAGCAGGCAATCATGATGACCGGCCCTACCCTCTATGTATCCATCACTAACCACGGCTTCGGCCATGCTACCCGGGCAGCTTCTGTCGCCGCCGCCGTTCAGGCCCTTCTGCCTGAGGTAAATTTGATTTTAGCTACCCAGGCCCCCCAGTGGCTGTTAGACGAATATCTATCCCAACCCTACGAGTACCGACCCGTCGCCTTTGATATTGGGGTCATCCAGGCCGATAGTTTGACCATGGATTTGCCCGCTACCCTGGTACAGCTCCAGCAGATTCAGGCCCAGGCCCCGGAACGGGTTGCCACTGAAGCGAACTTTCTCAGGCAACGGCAGGTGGATCTGGTCTTGGCAGATATGCCGCCCCTAGCCCCAGTAATCGCCCACGCGGCCGACGTGCCCTGCTGGATGGTCGGTAACTTTGGTTGGGACTTTATCTATCGGGCCTTTGGGGATGAGTTTGCGGCGGTCGCAGATTGGATCGGGGAGTGTTTTGGTCAGTGCGATCGCCTTTTTCGCCTACCCTTCCATGAACCGATGGGTGCCTTCCCCGTGGTTGAGGAGGCGGGACTGACCGGGGGCACCCCACGCTATACCGCTGCTGACCTGAGAGCCCGGTGGCATCTCACCGTACCACCCGAGCGCACCGTCCTGATTACCTTCGGCGGATTAGGACTGGAGGCCGTTCCCTACGCCCAGCTCACCCAGTTTCCAGACTGGCAGTTTTTAACCTTCGATCCCCAGGGCCCCGATTTACCCAACTTGCTGAAGGTACCCCGTCAGGGGCTTCGCCCGGTGGATGTGATGCCTCTCTGCGGGCGGGTGGTCTCAAAACCAGGGTTTAGTACCTTTTCAGAAGCCTGCCGCCTAGAGTTGCCCATTGTTACCCTGACCCGGCAGGACTTTGCCGAAGGCCCACTGTTGGTCCAGGGAGTGCAGGACCACAGTTGGCACCAGGTCCTGACCCCCGAAGAATTTATCCAGGGGGGGTGGAGCTTTCTGCACCAGCCCTTGAACCCGCCTAGGATAGGGCAGACCCTAGACAAGCAGGGCAATCAGCACATTGCCACCGCCATTGCGGAGTATCTCTGCCGTTAA
>DVEE01000339.1 GCA_015295885.1 Leptolyngbyaceae cyanobacterium M65_K2018_010 | reverse complement strand
GGTGTTTAAGTTTTTAGCCATCCCCGCCACTCGATCTAATTTTTTTGACGTGGGTTGGTTCAACATCGTGGCCGCTGCCATCATCACCTTTCCCACTGTGACCTCCGGGTTCTATGAAATGCTACTGGCCCAGCCCCCCAGCACGGAAGCTAGCGCCTGGGGTCTCTATAGTCTGGAAACCATGCTCTGGCACGGGGTCGGCGGTGTGGTTTTGTTGGCCCTGATCGTGGGTATGGCGATCTGGCGAGGATTTCAGCGCTATCTTTGGCGTCGGGACAGGGCCCGTCAGGTGCAGTGGTCCTACTTGGCCGTGGGCTTAGGGGTGTTTGCCCTGATGTTCGTCCACGGCACCCTCGGCGCCCAGTTAGCGGCCGAATTTGGGGTTCACATTACCGCCGATCGCCTGCTGCGGGCCGGTGAAGATTTATCCGTGCTGAATGTGCTTTTACCCCGATTGTTCTAGCTGTTTTGGTTCTAGCGTCCTATGAACATTCGCTTGATCTTAAAGCTTGCCGCTGTGGCTGGGGTATTGACTGCGATCAGTCTTTGGATGGGGCGATTAGCCTACCGTTGGCTCCCGGCTCCAGCTTCCGCGGAAGCCCTGTTGATCGACGATCTCTTCAGCCTCATGACTACCCTAGGCAGTTTTATCTTTTTTGGGGTGACGGGCACCCTCCTCTACTCGGTGCTGTTTCAGCGGGCGGGTAAGTACGATGAGAGCGATGGACCGCCGATTGAGGGCAATGTCACCCTGGAAACCGTGTGGACGGTGATCCCCATTCTGCTGGTGATTTGGATTGCCGCCGCCAGCTACCGGGCCTACGACCAGATGTCGGTACTGGGTCCGATGGAGCATATCCACATGGGCCTGGGGCAGGCCATCGCCGCCCCCCTCGACCTGGCCCAGGCCTCTGCCCAGCCGGAGTCCATAGAGGTGCATGCCCGTCAATGGGTATGGGAGTTCTACTACCCAGAGCAAGGCATTACTAGCACCGAGTTGCATCTCCCCAGGGATCGTCGGATTAAGTTGGCCCTTACCTCTGAAGATGTGGTTCACGGCTTTTATATTCCCGCCTTTCGCCTGAAGCAGGACGTGATTCCTGGCAGGGCGATAGACTTTGAATTCACGCCCATTCTGGAAGGTAAGTACCGGCTGCGTGACTCCCAGTATAGTGGCACCTATTTTGCCGCCATGCAGGCTGATGTGGTGGTGGAATCGCCCACGGCCTACGAACAGTGGCTGCAACGGTCCGCCGCCGCGACGCCCCAGCCCGGTCTAAACCCGGCCTACGCGGAGTACCAGCTCAAGGTCGAAAATCGCGGCCGCCCCGGCTGGAAAACCGTTGAACCGGCCCCCTCACCCCTGGTGAACTACGTGGGGTCTGCCGGTGCCTAGGGGAAGCCTAGCCCCGCCCGTGGTCAAACCCCTGGGGCCACCAGATCAATGGATTCCCTATCCGTATCAACAGTTCCTATTCCTCACCCAAGCACCATGACCAACATCTCCGTAGACGCTCTCGCCCCCGATCGCGCCCAACCCTCCCCTGGGGAACCGGAAAGCTGGCGACGGTTCTTTACCTTTAGCACTGACCACAAGGTGATTGGCATCCAGTACATTGTGGTCGCCTTTTTCTTTTTTCTGGTGGGTGGCTTCTTTGCCATGGTGATGCGGGGCGAATTGATTACCCCGGAAGCCGACCTGGTCGATCGCACAGTCTACAATGCCCTATTCACCATGCATGGCACGGTGATGCTGTTTCTGTGGACCTTTCCGGTGCTGAACGGCCTGGCCAACTACCTGGTGCCTTTGATGATCGGGGCCCGGGACATGGCCTTTCCGCGCCTGAATGCGGCGGCCTTTTGGCTGGTGCCGGTGTTTGGGGTGATTTTGATGGCTAGCTTTCTGGTGCCCGGTGGCCCTTCCCAGTCGGGCTGGTGGGCCTACCCGCCGGTCAGTTTACAGAACCCCACCGGTAACCTGATCAACGGTCAGGCGCTGTGGCTGCTGGCCGTGGCCCTATCGGGGGTGTCTTCGATTATGGGGGCGGTGAACATCGTGACCACCATCGTGCGGATGCGGGCCCCGGGGATGACGTTCTTTAAAATGCCGGTGTTCTGCTGGACCGTGATGGCGGCCCAGATTATTCAGCTCTTTGGTCTGCCAGCTTTGACCGCGGGGGCGGTGATGCTGCTGTTTGACTTAACCGTGGGCACCAGCTTCTTTGACCCTGCTAAGGGGGGCGACCCGGTTCTGTACCAGCACTTTTTCTGGTTCTATTCCCATCCGGCGGTTTATGTGATCATGCTGCCTATCTTTGGGGTATTTTCAGAGCTATTTCCGGTCTACGCCCGTAAGCCGCTGTTTGGCTACAAGGTGGTGGCGGTGTCTTCATTTATCATTACCGGCTTGAGTGGCATTGTTTGGGTTCACCACATGTTCGCCAGCGGCACCCCCAGCTGGATGCGGATGCTGTTCATGTTTACCACCATGACCATTTCTGTACCCACTGGTATTAAGGTATTCGCCTGGGTAGCCACGATTTGGGGTGGTAAGGTGCGGCTGAATACGCCCATGCTGTTTGCCTTGGGCGGCATGATCATGTTTGTGTTTGCGGGCATCACTGGGATTATGCTGGCTTCAACCCCGGTGGATATCCATGTCAATAACACCTACTTTGTGGTGGGCCACTTTCACTACGTGCTCTACGGCTCGATGACCATGGGTATGTTTGCCGCCCTCTATCACTGGTTCCCCAAAATGACCGGGCGCATGTACTACGAGGGCTTGGGCAAGTTGCACTTTGTCCTGGCGTTTATTGGCACTAACCTCAACTTTTTGCCCATGCACCCCGCCGGACTGATGGGGATGCCTCGGCGGGTGGCCTCCTACGACCCGGAGTTTGCCTTTTGGAATGTGTTGGCTAGCCTGGGGGGCTTTTTGCTGGGCGTCTCGACCCTGCCCTTTTTACTGAATATGATCAGCTCTTGGATTCAGGGGGAAAAGGCTCCGGCCAACCCCTGGCGGGCGATCGGTCTGGAGTGGTTGGTGGCTTCACCGCCGCCCCATGAGAATTTTGATGTTATCCCCACTGTGGTTGCCGAGCCCTATGGCTACGGCAAAAACGAACCCTTGATTGCCCCACTAGGATCGATGGAGTTGACCCGTGAGCTCAGTTAATCTTGACTCTTCTTTACCTGCCCCTGCGGTAGTTACGGCCCATGGGGCCGAGCACCACGATGAAGCTGGCAACAGTATGTTTGGCTTCATTGTCTTTCTGCTCTCGGAAAGTGTAATTTTCCTGAGTTTTTTTGTGGGCTACGCCGTTTACAAAACCACCTCCCTGGATTGGCTGCCGCCTGGCGTAGCGGGGCTAGAGGTACGCGACCCCTTGATTAACACCATTGTCCTGGTGTCCAGTAGCTTTGTCATCTACATCGCCGAGCGCTTCCTCAAGAAACAAAACCTTTGGGGCTTTCGCCTCTTTTGGGTTTTGACTATGGCCATGGGCAGCTACTTTCTCTACGGCCAGGCGGTAGAGTGGATGGGCCTCCCCTTTGGCTTTACCGATGGATTATTTGGGGGCACCTTTTACCTGCTGACGGGCTTCCACGGGCTGCATGTGATGACCGGTGTGCTGCTGCAGGGAATCATGCTGGCGCGATCGTTCATTCCGGGCAACTACGACAACGGTGAGGTGGGGGTCATGGCCACTTCCCTGTTCTGGCACTTTGTGGATGTCATCTGGATCGTCTTGTTTATTTTGCTCTACGTGTGGCAGTAGATTTTTTCTCAGTTGCCAGGGTGCTTGGGGCCAGATCTTAGCGGCCTGAGCAAGCCTAGAAGCTCTTCAAGCTACAGCCCTTAACCATCAGCAGTCCTAGGATGGGAACAACCTTATCATTAGCCTACGTCGTCAACTATCGCCTTGATCCTTCATCTATGCGGCTTTGTATGAGGAGAAACCTTGTTTTGCTAACCACGGCAATGATCCCCTAAGAGGGATTGTCATGGGAGTCCATCAAAGTCTATCCGATACTCGAAAGCTAAGACTTTCAGGGAATTTCTTGAGGAAGCGGGTGATGAGACTCGAACTCACGA
>DVEE01000249.1 GCA_015295885.1 Leptolyngbyaceae cyanobacterium M65_K2018_010 | reverse complement strand
TGATGAAGCGAGGGTCTTTCATCTCGCCCTTGCCGCCCATGCGTTCCAGATCCCCCTTCCAGCTTTTGCCGTAGGGCGGATTCGACAGCATGAAGTCAAACTCACGAGCCGGGAATGCATCGTTGGCTAAGGTCGAATGCTCCGGGCCGCCGATGATGTTGTCTGCGGCTTCTCCTTCGCCTTTGAGCAGCAGGTCGGCTTTGGCAATGGCGTAGGTCTCGGCGTTGATTTCCTGCCCGTACAGGTAGGTAGACACCTGCTTGTGGTGGGCTTTTGCCAACGCCTGGAGGGTTTCTTCGGCCACGGTCAGCATGCCGCCCGTGCCGCAGGCTCCGTCGTAGAGCAGGTAGGTACCCGATTCAATCTGATCGGCAATAGGCAGAAAGATCAGCCGGGCCATCAGCTTCACGGCATCCCGTGGTGTCCAGTGCTCTCCAGCTTCTTCGTTGTTCTCTTCATTGAAGCGCCGCACCAGCTCCTCGAAGATGGTGCCCATGGCGTGGTTATCGAGGCCAGGATGCTTCACTGAGCCATCGCCGTTGAGCACAGGCTTGGGGCTGAGGTTAATCGCCGGGTCCATGAACTTCTCAATCAGCGTCCCCAGGGCATCGGCCTTGGAGAGACGGGGAATCTGGTTGCGGAACTCGAAATTATCGAGGATGTCCTGCACATTCGAGGAGAATCCATCCAAGTAATCCTCGAAATCAGCTTTTAGCTGCTGCTGGCTGCCGCGATGACGCAGATCCCTCAGGGTGAACTTAGATGTGTTGTAAAAGGCCTGTCCTGCCGCCTGGCGCAGGGCCACCTCCTGGTTGACAATGCCGGCGGCGTCCAAATTCGCCTTCATCTCCAGCACCGCCTGCTTGGTCGCCTCCAGCTCAGCATCTAGACGGCGCAGCACCGTCATCGGCAGAATCACATCCCGGTATTTGCCTCGCACGTAGAGGTCGCGCAGGACATCATCGGCGATGCCCCAGATGAAGTTGGCAATCCAGTTGAGTTGGGCCTGTTCCATGGGGATCTCGGTGGGTGAAAACTGTGGGGGCGATCGCACCCCGACCGCCAGCATGCCCCGACTAGATAAAAACGGGCCATGAGTCTGACAGTCTTAATACTCTTTCAGCGTAGGGTAGTACAAATCCGGTCTCCAAAGGGCATCCAGGCAACGCTGTTTTACCGCACGAGTGAATTCCCAACCCAGGCGCACAGTATTTCGACGTTATAAAAGATCATGCGGCAGCCTGCGTTGGGGTAGACCCAGTGGATGCCTTCGAGAAGGGAACCGTGGCCATGGCCCCGACCCCACGCGCTCGCTATGGAGGATAGTACAGCTCTGGTTAAAAAGGTGCGACGCGAAATCTCCGCCTGGGCTTCCCAAGCATGAACGTTGTCATTGACACCACCATTTGGATCTTCGGGTTGCTGGGGGGTAGGCCACTGGGGCAAGTGCTCCAGGCTTAAACGGTTATCCTAAAATGAGGCAAGGCGAAGGGGGTGGATGGCCGGTTGGGCTTTCAACATGAGCTGACCTGGGTAGCCCTCTGATCCGGGCTCTCTGAGTCGGTGCCGGTGCCGGGTGGCAACATCAAGTACCCAGCCATCGGAAAGGCCAGCGGCCGCATAGCGATCCCCTTGATTCCCCTGCCCCTGCCACCATGAATAAATTAGGCCCAAGTCTTCAGGATTGCCCGCTATGCAAACTCGCCAGCTAGGCCGTACCACGATGGCCATTACCCCCATCATCTTTGGCACCTGGCAGGCGGGCAAAAAGGGCTGGGTGGACATCGATGACGATACGGTCATTCGCGCCATGCAAGCCGCCCTAGAAGCCGGCATTACCACCTTTGATACCGCTGAGATCTACGGCGATGGCTATGCCGAAGAAATGGTGGGCAAGGCCTTGGCGGGAAAGCGCGATCGCGTCGTCCTGGCCACCAAGGTCTTTGCCAACCACCTTAAGGCCGCCCAGGTGATCGACGCCTGCGAGGCATCCCTGCGTCGGCTCCAAACCGACGTGATTGATCTCTATCAAATTCATTGGCCCTCGGGTTCCTTTGGCAGCGAAGTGGTGCCCATTGGCGAAACCATGGGGGCCCTGAACCAGCTCAAGGACGCGGGCAAAATTCGCGCCATTGGGGTATCTAACTTTTCGCGATCGCAGTTGGAAGAAGCCGCCCAGTACGGTTCCATCGATAGCCTGCAACCCCCCTACTCCCTATTCTGGCGAGGGGTAGAAACCGACCTACTGCCCTACTGTGTTCAACACAACCTAACGGTGCTGGCCTATTCCTCCCTGGCCCAGGGCTTACTCACCGGCAAATTTGGCCCGGGCCACCGGTTTCCCGCCGCGGATGTGCGCAGTAAAAACAAACTGTTTCAACCGCCCCTCTACGACCAGGCCCAAGCCGCCCTCAGCCAACTCAAACCCATCGCCGACCGCTACAAGACCTGCCTGGGCAATCTGGCCCTAGCCTGGTTAATCGCCCAACCCCAGACGGTGGCAATCGTCGGGGCCCGTAACCCGGAGCAGGCCCAAGAAAATGCCCAAGCCGTGGAGATCCATCTAACCGACGAGGATCTGCAACAGTTGGACAAGATTAGCCGAACCGTTACCGAGGGCATCGACGCCAACCCCGTAATGTGGAACTTTGGCAGTTAGAACCGAACCATAAGGCTGGCCGCGATGGCTTGAAAGATGGTTGCAAAGGCGTAGGTGCCAGCATAGCCAATGGTGGGAATAGAACTGCGAGCATCGGCACTGACCGCCGCCATCGCTGGAGTACAGGTAACTGACCCGGTAGCAGCCCCCAGGAGTAACGCCCGATTCATAGACCCCACCTGGCGGCCATAGAGGTAGGCTGCCAGCACTGGCAGGGTAGCAATCAAAGCGCTGCACAGCAAAATCATTGGGCCCGTGGTTCGCATTGCATTCGCCAGGCCATGGCCAGCCTCAACGCCGACCCCGGCTAAAAAGAACAACAGCCCCATTTCCTTAAACACCCACAGGGTGGCTGGGGGCACCCGCCCGAAGGTGGGATGGATGGACCGCAGGTAACCTAGCAAAATTCCCACCAGCAAGAGCCCTCCGGCGGTGCCGAGGCCGATGGAAAAACCACCCAACTTAAGGCTGATTTGCCCGACTAAGAAACCGGCGACAATCCCAGCCGCAAAGGTCACCAGGTCAGTGGCATTAACGTTCCGCTCCACATACCCCAACTGGCCAGTCAGATCATCTAACCGCGATCGCGGCCCCGCCAGGGTCAGCACATCCCCTCGCTCTAGCGCCAGGCCCGGGGTCAGAGGCAGGTCAATGCCCGTGCGGGTTAACCGAGTGGGGTAACAGGCAAACTGTTCCGTAAAGCCCACCCGCTCAATGGTTTTACCAATCCATGCCGGGTTAGTCAGGGTAACCTCCTGACTAGCGATCGTAAACGTGAGCAAATCCGCATCCTCAATCTCACTGCCAAACAGCTCATCCATTAAATCCTGGCGCTGAATGCGCCCCCAAACCGCCACTCGGTCATCGGCCTGCAACGTTGTTGCCTCATCAAAATCAATCAGCACGCCGTTTCGCTTCACCCCAATCACCGCACAGTCGGTTTTCTCCTGGACTGCAGCCAGCGACAACCCCACTAAATCTTCCTTAGCCACCTGGTAGGCTCGGCGAGTCAACTGCCAATCTCCGCTAGATGGACTGTCCCCCTCAACCACATGTTTTTCCTCAGCGGCCCGGTGGGCTTCGGCTCTCAAATCAAAACGAAACAGATTCGGTATAGCCCGGGCCAGCATCAGCACCAGCACATCCCCAACTAAAAAGGTAATGGCATAACTGACACTGATATTGCTCAGGATGGTTTCGGTGGTGGTTGACCCCGACAATCGCAAAGCACCTGATGAAGCAGTATCCAGGGCGGCGGCCACACCTGCGGGACTGGTCAGGGAACCGGCTAGTAGCCCCGCCGCTACCCCAGGCTCAAACTGAAACATGACCTGGCAAAGAAGCGTGAGTAAAAACCCCAGGGTAGTGGCCACTGCCTGTTCGACCATCTCGTCCGGGAGGTCGTCCGCGTCGAGGGTCATGTCCTCGTCGAGGGTCTGCCGAGCCTTTTTCAGGATCTCG
>DVEE01000317.1 GCA_015295885.1 Leptolyngbyaceae cyanobacterium M65_K2018_010 | reverse complement strand
AACACATCTGGCACAATCGGCGGCTGGTTCACCGACGAAAACAGGCCAATATCGGCATCTGCCAAAAAGGGACGCGTCATCCCAAGATGGGCCCATGAGCTATAGAGAATCTCCACCAGCAACCGTTGCAGTTTGGCCGATAAAAAGTTATCCACTGGGGTCTCATCCTCGATAACTAGATGCTCTATATCGGGTCGACATTCAGTTGGAATATCCGGTTGAGGGCTCGGCGACAGACTTTGGGTCATCGATATAGCTCCAAATCCAAATCCAAGGAAGCAGGCTCTTTAAGATTAGCAACTGACTATGATGAAACCGCACATCGACATGGGATAGTACCATCCACTGCCCTAGCCCTTCCGCCACCAAGTGTCACTCTGCCAGGTCGTATTTTAATCCCACCAGTAAGAGACGATAATGGCATCCCGGTCTTGGTTAGACTGCTTATCCCACAGACCTTCCTTCAACCGTAGAGACAGGTAGTTCCTAAACTTCCAGTCTTCCTCCTCTTCGAGAGAGCCATCAAAGGCAGAAACCTCATCGGCTTTCCACTTTTTGCCCAGATCCATCAGTTGAACCACGGTGGTATCGCGATTCTCCGTCAAAACATAGAGCGTGTCCGCCGGATACTGCACAAAGTGAATGATGCTTTTCTCCGGCATGGGACGATAGTTGGCCATGGCCAGAAGGGTATCGACTACTCCATTGAAGCTCAGCCCATGTTTATCGGGTGCAAAGACGGGTTTGGTAAACAAAAAGCTCTCCCACAGGTCGGGGTGGTTGGCTAGGTCGGTGATCACCTGCGGCCCGTCAAACCAATTGAACCGCCGTTGCCACACCAGAGCCGCAAACAGCTCTTGGGGGGCGTAGGTCTCTGCCAGGTGTTGTACTTTGCTCATCTCAAGCATGGTGGCTCCTCCCAACTAGGCAGAATTGCGGTGAACTTGTTGTAGGGCTGAGAGCGCCCCCTGCAGCCGTTCCACCTCGTCTTCGCGAATGCGGGGTTGGGCTTGCCAGGACTGCATGTCACTGGCGATAGCCTGAAACTGGTCGCGAACCTGCGATCGCAGGTGGAGATCAAATCGCATAGAGAACTCTTGTTCTAGTGCCGCCCAAGTTCAACCTTAGCAAGGGATGGGGCAATGTGCGCCCTCTTGTGGGAATGGCCTATATAAAGATTAGCTGAAGGGCTTTTCACCCAGAGCCGACTCCCCATCCTGGGTGTCTACAGTAGAGAAGACTCTAACCTTGCTAAGCGTTGAGGATTAACCCTTGAGCGTTGAAAACTCCGAGTATAAAGCTGGCCTGCGGAAACGGGTCAAGCTGACCCACCCAGAGCACCTCTATACCATTCAAGATGAAAATGGGGCTCAGATTCCCTATGACCGAGCCAATGGGCGGCAGTTGTTCAACCACTACCGCCACCGGATGACCAACTATGACCAGGTGCTCAATCAGATTCGCACAGAGCAGCAAGGAAACCTCTTCGGTCGGCAAGAAAAGGAAGTGGCTGTAGCGGCCGCCGAACATATTCTGGAAGAGTACCGGAACGAGCATCTCAAAGTTATTCAAGACAGCCAGAGGAAAGGCCGATTTCTCAAAGGCCTGTTTGAGCGCTTTGGGGTGGGTACGGCCTCGGCATTGACCCAAATGCTGGATGCCTGGTCTGAGAAAATCAAAACCATCGCCCACCTGGAGAACAGTCAACGCTCGCTACAAACCTGGAATGATACTTACCGAGTTCAGCGGCAGTTGGTTAAAGTGCTGTTAGAACGGGAAGGCGTTTCCGCTGAGGTGCGAGCCAAGGTTGATCGCATCTATAGCACCCGCTCTGTCCATAAGGCCGTTGACCTGGGGACCGACTTCTTCAACCTGGAGCGATCGGAAACGTTAAGGTTAATTAAAGCCGTTGTCCGCTATACCAAGTTGTGAGGGGCCATGATGAAACTGGCAGGGGTTAAGCAGGAAGTGTATCGGCTGACGGGCACCGAGACCACTCAGGAGCTCAAGAAAGACCATCCAGAATTGACCCAAGGGCGCGACTTACGGTACAAAGCCCACTGGATCAAGATTTTAGAGCAGGTTCGGGCTCTGAAGCAGACTCCTGACCTCAGCTTGGCTGACCTAGAAGCCTCTGAGCTAATGCTGAAGGAGTCGTTGTTTAAGGTGGGCTCGATGGCCGGCCTGACCTCAGATGAACTGGAGCTCGATTGGCAACGTATTCAACTTGCGTCCCAGACGGCAGATATCCATATAGAGGAGTTGTAACTACAGTGCTGACAGGGATCAGGCTGACTTCCCGGGTGTTAGAACTGGGCAAGGTTGTTCAGATTCCCTGTTAAGGTCATGCCAACGGCTGCCACAGAGATGGGCAACCGCTGGCCCTGGCTGAAGTGACCCTTTGCTAGGCTGCTACTGCCCCCCTAAAGCCATGCCCATGTCAGGTCACCTGGAACGCCTCAGCATTGGCGATCACATCCACCGCTCCCACGAGGCAGAGGGTGCCCGGTTTAGCTGGGTTGAGGACTCCTGTGAACTGGTCATTAGCTACAGCAACCTACAAGCCAAGGAAATCAGAGGGGTCCAGCAGGGGGGCTTTGAGATGGGCCTGAACGTGGTCGAGTCCATTCCCTTTTTCTGTTTTCGCATTTTTGAGGTGCTAGGAGCCAAGGACTATGGACCGCCCCCGGTGGGTCAACTCGTGCTGCCCTGGCATGAGTGTCCTTTTCATCTGTCTCGCTTTAATCCACAGGCTTTACCCTGCTTTGACGAGTTTCGGGCCAGGCCACAGACCCACCTGGGCATCTTGGTGATTCTGACCGACTGGCCAGGGATGACAGTCGAGGCCCTACGGTTCTTCACCGTGTCGCCGTTCTTCACCCAGAAGTTAATTGAGGCGCTGTTGAGTACAGCCCCAGCCTACACGCGAGAGGGCTATGAGCAGGGAGTGCAGCGAGTGTTTCAGACCTATCCAGTGAATACGATTGGTGATGGGTGCCGGGTGCGGTGTAAGTCTGGGGATTAAGGACTTCCCGATGGCCCAGGAACTCCATTACCTAGACTGCTACTAGGTGGGCCTGTTCAGTACCAGTGCCCAGAACCTTCAAGAACTCAGCTATCCACCAGTAGAAGAGACTGCCCATGGCCCCTCCACTTCACGTTTTAGTCACTGGCGCAACTGGGCGCACAGGGTCGATCGTCGTTCAGAAGCTTCGGCAACGGCCTGAGGAGCTATGCTCATTTCTGGTGTATGGATAGCTCTGGGGCTGTTTGTGAAACCCATTAAATAACCCCCAGTGCCGAGGCACCAGGGGCGGTTTCGTTATAAAGATTTCGCGCTGTCATAAAGATGCCGGGGCAGTCGTATCCGGAGTCGGCCTCGAAAGGATTCAATGCCAACGGATCCCTTAGGCGCTCTACCTGAATTTTTGCTGTACATGGCGCAATGCTCGAAAGGGGTACATGGAAGCGAACTAATGTACTTGCCCTGATAGTCAAATGTATAGTCAAACCGCAGCTAAATGCACCTAAAAATGACCAAATGTTACGAGGCCAGTTCTCTGAACAGGAATACCCTGCAACTGAAAACCCCTTAATTTATAGGCTTTCAGAGCTTCTAAATCAAGGGGTTCAGGTGTTTTGAGTTGTATGGGCGATACTGGTTTCGAACCAGTGACCTCTTCCGTGTGAAGGAAGCGCGCTACCACTGTGCTAATCGCCCTTAGGTTTTCAACCTATCACATTCTGGTCTTGTAACTCAACTGATGCAGGCTAGGCCATTACCCATCCGATTTATCTCAGCTAAAACCTCGGGTTGAGTTGCCGGGCCTGATCGCAGCTAACCTAGGGAGCATCTACTAGGAGCCCATGAGGTTGCTGGACTCATAGTCAGCACAGCCGATCGCCGCCTCAGAGAGAGCCGTTTTGGGATGCAGGGGGCATTTCAGCAGGGGATTGTTAGTGAAATAGCGGCACTCACCGCAGGGAATTTGATGCATCACCTGAGCCCGCTTCAGGCTATCACGGGTGACTGCTACCAACTGCCAAAGGGTCATGCCTACTAACCCCCAAGCCAGCACAAAACAAAGCGGTACCAGGATCGGACGCACCCCATGAATTAGCGTCAGCG
>DVEE01000220.1 GCA_015295885.1 Leptolyngbyaceae cyanobacterium M65_K2018_010 | reverse complement strand
TTGCCGGCGTCATCGTAGCGGTAGGTAGAAATTTGATCGGCAACGCCATCGCCATTGGTGTCAAAGCTTTCTTCAATCCGGTTGCCGGCGTCATCGTAGCGGTAGGTAGAAATTTGATCGGCAACGCCATCGCCATCCAGGTCTAACCGTTCTTCGATGCGGTTGCCCTGGGTATCGTAGGTAAACTGGGTAATCCGATCGGGCTGACCATCCCCATTCAGATCCACGCTCTCTTCAATCAGGTTACCCTCGGCATCGTAGGCAAATTGGGTAATCCGATCGGGCTGACCATCCCCATTTAAGTCCTGACTTAGGGTGATCAGATTGCCCTCGGCATCGTAGGTAAACTGGGTAATGCGATCCGGAATGCCATCCCCATTCAGGTCCACGCTCACTTCGGTCCGATTACCAGCGGTGTCGTAGCGATAGGTGGTGACCTGGTCGGGTTGGCCATCGCCATTCCGATCCAATCTTTCTTCAATTAAGTTGTCATTGGCATCGTAGATAGAGGTCGTGATGCGATCCGGAATGCCATCCCCATTCAGGTCTGTCGAAGTGATCCGGACATAAGAAACCTTAGTCATCGAAGCCCCTTTATTGATTGTCATCTTCCCAGGCATGGTAGCTTAAATAGCTCCATTCAGCCGCCGGCCTATCCCGACCGATGGCAGAATCGCCAGGGCCCAAACGAAAAAAGCGGATGGACGTGTCCACCCGCTGCCTTGCTAGCCGGAGCAAGTTCAAAGGCTCAGTGCTCCCGCGCCCCTATTTGGATTCAGGCTCGGAGAACTCAGCATCGATGACATCGTCATCACCACCAGAGCTGCCCCCAGAGGCGGCGGCATCCGCACTACCGGCCTCACCACCGGCCTGTTGGTACAGGTTGGTGCTAATACCGTAGAGGGTTTGCTGAAGCTCGCTGGTGAGGGTTTTCATAGTCTCAAAGTTCTCAGCAGCGATGGCCTCCTTCAGCGCTTTAATTTGCTCTTCAGCCTTAGCCTTGTCGGCGGCGGGCACCTTATCGCCCATGTCCGCCAGTTGCTTCTCAGCCTGGTAGGCCAGGGAGTCCGCCTGGTTCTTCTGGTCAATGCGCTCACGGCGTTCCTTATCTGCCGCCGCATTGGTCTCGGCATCCTTGACCATGCGTTCAACCTCAGATTCATCCAGGGTAGAAGCCCCAGAGATGGTGATGGTCTGCTCTTTGCCGGTGCCCTTATCCTTGGCGGTCACGTTCAGAATACCGTTGGCATCAATATCGAAGATAACTTCGATTTGCGGCACCCCGCGGGGGGCGGGGGGAATCCCCGACAACTGGAAGGTACCCAGGCTCTTGTTATCGGCGGCCATTTCCCGTTCACCCTGGAGCACTTTGATTTCCACGTTGGTTTGGCCATCCTGGGCCGTGGAAAAGACCTCTGATTTCTTGGTAGGAATGGTGGTGTTGCGAGGAATGAGCTTGGTCATGACGCCGCCCAAGGTTTCGACCCCGAGGGAAAGGGGCGTCACATCCAACAGCAGAATATCCTTCACTTCACCGGCCAACACCCCACCCTGGATGGCCGCACCCACGGCCACCACCTCATCGGGGTTGACGGTTTCGTTGGGTTCTTTGTCGAGGGCTCGCTTCACCAGTTCTTTGATGGCCGGAATCCGGGTAGAGCCACCCACCAACACCACTTCGTCGATGCTGCTCTTGCTCAGCTTGGCATCCTTCAGGGCTTGTTCAACGGGAATCCGGCAACGATCGATCAGATCGGCGCAGAGTTCTTCGAACTTGGCCCGGGTCAGGGTCATCTCCAGATGCTTGGGACCATCCTGGGTAGCGGTGATAAAGGGCAGGTTGACCTCGGCCTGGGTGACGCTAGAAAGCTCAATTTTGGCCTTCTCAGCCGCTTCTGTGAGACGTTGCAGGGCCTGCTTATCTTTGCGCAGGTCAATTCCTTCCAGCTTTTGGAATTCTCCGGCCAGGTAGTCAACGATTTTTTTATCGAAGTCATCTCCGCCCAGGTGGGTGTCTCCAGAGGTGGCCAGCACTTCGAAGACACCGTCACCCACTTCCAAAATGGAGACATCGAAGGTGCCACCGCCCAGGTCAAAGACCAGAATGGTTTCGTTGCTCTTGCGATCTAGGCCGTAGGCTAGGGAGGCCGCTGTAGGCTCGTTGATGATCCGCAGCACTTCCAGGCCAGCAATTTTGCCCGCATCCTTCGTGGCCTGGCGCTGGGAGTCATTGAAGTAGGCCGGCACCGTAATCACCGCCTGGGTCACTTTTTCTCCCAGATACTTACTGGCATCATCGGCCAGCTTGCGTAGAACCTGGGCCGAAATTTCCTCGGGGGCAAACTTCTTACCCGCCTGGGGACAATCAATTTTGACGTTGTTACCCTCGTTTAACACCTTATAGGCCACCTCAGTGGCTTCATGGCTAATTTCATCGAAGCGACGACCAATAAAGCGCTTCACTGAGTAAAAGGTATTTTCAGGGTTCATCACAGCTTGGCGCTTGGCAATCTGACCCACCAGGCGATCGCCATTTTTGGCATAGGCCACGACCGAGGGTGTGGTCCGAAACCCTTCCGCATTAGCGATAACGGTAGGCTTACCCCCTTCCATCACAGCAACCACGGAGTTCGTGGTGCCTAGGTCAATTCCTACAACTTTTCCCATAGGTTTTGCTCCGGCTTGACAACTATTTATATAGTGCTTGCTCCACCCATTTCTCTGAAGGAGGGGATACCGAACCGGCAAAGGCGGGGTTCGCTCCGCCCTGGCCTGGGATGGACCCACCCACCCGGCGGCGGAAGTGGCACAATTTTGTCCTGAATTTGGGCGGCAGTGATGAAACTTTAGTTAAGGGGGGCCCGAATTAAATGGAGCATCCTGACCCTGGGGCACAATTTGAGTGCTGGGCCTATTCATCTACCTCCTGTTGCCTCTTGCCACTGTGGTTGCTGTTATTGATCTGAACTCTCAAACCTTTTTAGGACACAACCAGGAAACCTACCAGGACCTCCGGTTAGCCTTGCAGTTGAACCTCCGGCGGCAACTGTTGATTGCCGTGTGCGATGACAGCCACCTGCAGGCCCAACTGGCCCAGCGCCTGACGGAAGACCTTAGCCCCTTCTCGGCAACGGCGGGGCAACGGGCCCAGGTGAGAGCCGATCAATCGCCTCTGGTTACCCTGCGGCTGGATGCCAACCATCCCGATCTGGTGCGGCAGGTGCTGCTGTGGCTCAAGCAACAGCGATACCTGGGGGGTAGCGTTCCGATGATTCCGGCGTTTCAAATTGTGGGGGTAGAAACCCTCACCCGCCAATCGCCTACCATTCAAAATCGCTTTCTGGCATCCTTAATTCGGGTCGATGCTCTGCTTACCCAGTTAGACTGTCGTCTATTGATTTGGGTACCGCGACCCTGGCTGGGAAAAATTCAGCAGGCGGTACCGGGGTTCTGGCGATCGCGCAGCGGTCTGTTTGAGTTTGCTGGCGAACCCACCCCAGAAGAGCCACCTCCACCGCTGCCGCCACTGGTCTCGGAGCCTAGGCATAGGGCCACCGAAGCCGCGCCAGCGGCGGATCACCAGCACCGCGATCAGAGCCAGAGGGAAGGGCTAACCGCCGCTGACCAACCCGATCCGTCGGCCGTGGCCACACCAGCGCCCCATGGCCAGGGTGGTCTACCGCCAGAACTGACTGGGGAAGCGGCCATTGTTCAGCGATGGCAGCAGATTCAAACCCTCAAACATCAGCAGGCGGGCCCCTTAACCCTCGCCCACGCCCACTTAGCGCTGGCCCAACTCTGCCGCGATCGGGCTGAGGCTGGCCTCCTCTCCGCCCCGGTGATCGATTTCACCCTGGAGCATTATCAGCGGGCCATTGGTGGCCTGGCCGAGGGGGAGGCCGATTGGTGTGACGCCCTTAACGATCTGGCCAGCCTCTATTGGTTGCGATCACAGCAAGAAACCCACCCCGAGGGCATCAGTCTGTGGTTGCACCGCAGTGTTGAAGCCTATCAGCAGGCGTTGCTCGGTAGCCCCGCAGCCCCGGGGGAAACCCTGGTGCGCCTCTACAGCAATTTGGGGGGCGTCTACAGCCTGCTGGCCAACTATGACGACCCCCTGGGCCACCTGGAGCAATCG
>DVEE01000443.1 GCA_015295885.1 Leptolyngbyaceae cyanobacterium M65_K2018_010 | reverse complement strand
GGGCTCAATCACAGCTTGGCCTAGGCCAAGCTGCTCACGGTTTTCAGAGGGATTAACAATGCCCCATCTTGGAAGTTTTGGCCGGTTCCCAGAAGGTCAGGTTTAGGGCCCATTAACCCATAGGTCACTGGGCAGGAGCATGAGGTTCTGCGCTGGCGGTTCCAAGTTGAGCCAAGATTAGAGGATATGGGACGGTTTAGGACTATGGTTGGATTGCTGACAGGGTGTGGTGATTAGCCTATGCCTTCTCCCCATCGATCGACTCACCTGATGCAGTGGCTAATGCCTCGATTAGGGTTACCCCTGCTGGTACTCAATGGCTGGGTCGTGCTGTTGCTGCTGAACTACTTTAAAGTCCCGGTCAGAATTTTGCTGGTCGGGTCGATAGTCGCCTTTTTGCTGGAGCCTCCCCTGCAGTGGCTGGAACACCATCGGATTAAACGGGGACCTGCGATTGGGCTGTTGGTCATTGGGGCGGTTGGGCTCCTGGCCATTTTGGGGGTTACGGTACTTCCCCTGGTGTCCCAGCAGGCACAGAACCTGATGCAAGAGCTGCCGCTCTGGCAACGCTCGGCCCAGCAGCAGGTCGAAGGCCTCCAAACTAGGCTAGTAGGGCTGGGTCTACCCATTAACATTCAGGGTCTGGCCAGGGCCCTAGGTAGCCAACTCGATCAACAACTGCGAGCGATTACGATGCGTTTGCCCGAGGCTTTGGCCGCGACCGTCGGCAGTGTTTTTGAGTTCTTCTTAATCGGGGTAGTAGGGGTTTATCTGCTGTTGCGGGGAGAAAGCCTGTGGCAAGGCATATTTGAATGGTGGCCGGGGCCCTTAGGTCAGCGAGTTAAGATAACTCTGCCACGCAGTTTTCGCAACTATTTTATTGGTCAGGGCACAGTGGCGTTAGTACTAGGCACCGGGCTGGCCGTGGGGTTTACGCTCTTTCGCATTCCCTATGGGGCGCTATTTGGTATTTTGATTGGCATGCTGGCCTTGTTTCCCTATGGTGGGACGCTGGGGATTATCCTGGTTAGTCTGCTGCTAGCGCTCAAGAGTATTGGCTTGGGGGTAACGGTACTGGCGATCGCGACAGTGGTCGATCAAGTGGTGGAAAATGGCCTGGCCCCCCGACTAATGGGGCACCTCACTGGTGTGCATCCAGTCTGGGTGGTGATGGCCATCCTGCTGGGGGGCAGGGTGGCGGGGCTGTTGGGGGTCGTGCTAGCGGTGCCGATAGCCAGTACGGTAAAGGAGGTCATGGAACCCTGTAAACCCAAGCAGGATCCTATCCATAGGCCGCAATCCTCGTTTGAGGATGAGCTTAACGACCCCGGCTAATTTTCTGCTGCTGGAAAGGATGAAACCCAGCCCATTGACCGTGCCCAATTCCACAGGGCAGCCCCTCGGAAAGAGCAAAGGCCATAGCTGCAGCCTTCCATGGGGCTTCTAGCTGGTCAATCGTTCCTGTGCCCCTAATCCCTTGGCCCCAGTTTAGCCCCAAGGTAACGGCTAGGCGGAATATACCACCCCCCAGGGCAGTGACCCATGCTTCCCCTTAAGCCGATGGCGGGATTTGAACCCGCGACCGCTCGATTACGAATCGAGTGCTCTACCACTGAGCCACATCGGCACAAAAGCTCACAATTCATTAGTATAACAGTGCAAGTCAGCGTCATCTGCTGCGGTCTAAGTCTTCCCAGATGGGCCGCTAGCTTTTTATCCCTTCCTAGCTCTATCACCCATGGCCAACCCTAAGCCCCCCGACAATCCGCCCCAGGGCATCAGCCCTGAAAAGTATGCTCGTCTCAAAGCCGAGGCCAGGGCTCCCTACAAAGGGTTGCGGCAGGTCATCTATGGCGTGGCCGCCGCTTCGGCGGGCATCGGGGCCTTCATTATGCTGACCCAAATCCTGGCTGGTGCGGAGGTACAGCGGGTGCTGCCCAATCTGTTGGTGCAGGGGATTGTGCTGGCGGTGGTGATTGGGCTATTTCGCTGGGAGCAGAGGGCCTCTTAGCCTCCAGGTAGGCTGGCCAGTGCTGGTTGGCCTTGGGATGGAGGGGGCTAACCGTGGCAGACTCTGTCCACTGGTACTGATGGCCCTCGCCGCAGTCCCTTCCAGGTCAAAGGCAGAGAGAATGGCCTTGGGGCTTGCCCCTAGCCCAGGTTCAGAGCTGCGCGCAGCAGGGAGCGATCGCTAGCGCTAATGTTGAACCGACCATTCTCCACATCCCGCACCCAACTTTGGCTTTTGCCCAAACGTTTAGCCAGGGCCCGTTGGCTCAGGTTAAGCCGCTGTCGAGCGGCTTTGATGGTATCGGTAGCCAGGGGGGCAGCCACCGCCTGAGCCTGGCCCTTGGCGGCACGGCGCCGTTTAGGGCGGGGTTTGCGGGAGTTTTGCTGCCATTCCTCAGCCAGTTCAAACCCCAACAGGCGTGCATTCAGCAGGCGCTGCCATTTGTCCCGGGGGGCGCGATCGGTGAGACTCAAGGCTCGGTTGGCATCCTCGGTCCAAAAATCTAGGGCGGCATCGGCATCGTCAGGAATTTCAGCGACCCTGGCCCACAGGGGTTGAAGGTCGGGCCCATAGGTTTCGGGGTCAAATTGAGGTTTTAGGCCGTAGTGATAGAGGGTTTCTAGATCGCCTTCAAAGGTTTTTAGCAGTCGTTTATGGGCCCCTCGGACCGTGATGGCTTCAATCACCCGAGCTTCCCCATAGGCAATCCGCAGCAGGGTGCGCACCGTCATGCGATGGTCACTGCCCAGGCGTAGCTTAAACACCAACCACAGCAACAGCCGTACCGCTCCCTCGTGCTGTTGCCAGTTGCCCATCACCTCTGTCAGCAACGACTGGGGCAGCGTGCCGTACTGGTAAAAGGCGGTCTGCTTGCGGTAGTCCTGGCGATTTAAGAAGTGCTGGGCCCAGGCCCCTGCCTGTAGGGTGAAACCCAAGCCAATCAGGTGGCGGCAGCCCTCGGCATCGGTTTCAAAGTAATACTGGGTTTTGAGCAACTGCCAAACGGCATGCTCCGTCAAGGCAAAACCTGGCACATAGCCCTGGCGCGGCCACTGCAGGGAAACCAGTAGGCTACAGGCTTGGTAGACCAGCTCTTTGATCAGGGTGAGTTTTTCAAGTTTGGTCAGGTCTTTGCGTTTCTGCAAACCCAGGTAATGCTCAATGTGTTGGTCGTTCAGTACGAAGGGTTCTGCCCAGGGACGCTCAAGGGTAGTGGCGTAGGCGGCAAAAATCAAATGCAGACAGGCGGCCCGCAAGTCAAACTGGGCCAGGCTGGCCACCCCCAGGTTGTAGCCCATGGGCGGTGCGGACGGTTCTTCTGGATCGGTCTTGAGCCTAAAGGTCATCCAGCCTTGGTCCCGGTGGATCGAACGGCGATAGCCCAGGCAATTTTCCCCATCGACTTGCCAGGGTAATGACTGGCGCTGAGCTAAGACATTACAGGCTTCCCAAACCACCATGGAGGACGCGAAGGGGGTGGTGCGACCATTCAGGAAAATGGCGGGAATAGCCGCTGGCAACAGGGTACTTTTGTGACGCCCCTTTTTAGCTTGCAAGGGAGCCAGGGATCCAACCGTACAGGCTTCCACGCAGAGAGGAGCCTCTAGATCTTCGCAGCGATCGCACAGGGTTGGATCAATCCAATAGCCAGTGGTTTCAGCTTTGATGGCGCCCTGGGGACAGGCCGGACGGCAACTATCGCAGGCGATACAGCCCTCTTTTACGGTGTAAGCCATGGCTCAACCCCCTCCCTGAACAGTTTATCCTCCTAGGGATAGCAACCTAATCTTCTAAATTTTATGCTCCTGAATACGATTTCATTATTTCTTTTTTATTGCCGAAAAGAAGTTCTAGCTGGACTTTTCTGGGAAAAAATAAGTGGCGTTGACTACCAGAAATTGAGGATTTAACTGATGATTTGATGACTTTATTTCAATCTGCTTGAGAATAGTTAACAAAGTTCATTTTTTCTTAGCATTAAGTTGTATCGGTGGCGCTGACCCTGACCCTGACCCTGGGAGAACAGCTGAAGGACTGGCTGGGGCCACTGGTTCCCCCAAAGGTCAGCCAGCCCGGCTGGCCTAGGCCCTAGGGTGAGGTGGGCGACCAGTGTACACCTTAGAACAAGCCCCTTACTACGGGTTAGGCTTGGTTGGGGTCAAGTGGCGATCGAGGATCACCGATAGGCGCGATAGCTTCACCCGGCTGTAGCGGTAGGGTCCTGGCAGCACGGTCAGGGTCGGGGCTTCGGAGCAGTGCTTCTGGCAGCCGGTGTACTGAATTTCCACCTGGCTGTGCAGGTTGCGATCGCGCAGGGCCTGTTCCAGAGCCATCACCAGATCCCGTCCGCCTCGTTTCTGGCAGCCCGACTTACGGCAGACTTGAATTTTGACCGGCTGGTGAGCCCCTGGACGGGTCGAGGGCTGCCCAGACCATGCCTGGGCAATGGCCTCCTGGGGATAGGTGCAGGTTTTGGGCAAGGGTGGCAGCAGGTTGAAGACCTGATAGGCCTTGAGTTTGATCTGACCATCCTCCCAACTGCTGCGACCGATGCACCGAAGGTAGTCGCCGGGCTGAAGGCGCAATTGCAACGGTTCTCTCAATGCCTTCGGTAGCTTGATGGCCAACACCTCCCCCTCAACCGCCAGACGAATTACCTTAGCCTTGGCCGGGTCATCGCCGCAAAAGCCCAGGAAGGTGCCATTGAGATTAAACATCCACGGGGGTTGGGAGGGGCTGTCAGCCATGGGAATCTCCTTTAGGAGGGGATGGGTAGGGGGTGAGAATTGCTGGAAGGGCTGGTGGGCCCTTAATTCAAGCGCTTGGCTTCAACGGTCTGGGGGGTCTGTATCGGATCACTGAGGCCAGCAATCTCCAATTCCCAGCCGTTAGAGAGGGTAAAGATTTGGGTTTGGTGATGGCCTGGACTTTGGGCTACGACCTCTTCTTCTAAATCTTTTTTGGCCACATAAACCAGCAGTTGACCGGCGGCATTGGTGCGTAGCATAACTTTCATGGCGGCAGCAGGGGGTAAAGGGCAGGGGGTATCGGATCTGGGCAATGGGCAGCAGGGCAGTCGCAGACCAGAGGGGGGGCAATTTAGCCTTGGGCATGGCGGACTCCCCTCCCTCCCGGTCCTTGGCCTAGGGTCCCCCCTCCATCGCCACAACCTTCAGCAGTTCATCGACGGTAAGACTCCGCCGCAGGGCCGTGGCGCGATCGCGGACGGCATTCAACACGGCCTGACTATGGTCGGCATCGAGATGGATACCCTGGGTCTCTAGCACCTGGTTAATCAGGTGCCGACCCGAGTGTTTGCCTACCACCAGGCGGCGTTGGCGGCCGACTTCGCTCGGGTCAAAGGGCTCGTAGGTGCTGGGATTATGTAAAACGCCGTGGGCATGGATGCCCGCCTCATGGGCAAAGGTGTTATCTCCCACAATGGCCTTCCAGGGGGGGACGGCACAATTCACGACTTTAGCCACAAACCTGGACAACTCTAGAAAGTGTTGGGTTTGAATCCCCGTTTTCAGACCGTAGAGATGTTTCAGGGTCATGACGACCTCTTCCAGGGCCGCATTGCCCGCCCGTTCGCCCAGGCCGTTAACGGTGGTGTTGACGGAGGTGGCACCGGCCCGGACCCCGGCTAAGGCATTGGCTGTGGCCAGGCCCAGGTCGTTGTGGGTATGCATTTCCACGGGAATTTCCAGACTACTCACCAGCCGTTGCACTTTGTCGAAGGTACTAAAGGGGTCGAGAAGGCCAACGGTGTCGCAAAACCGAAACCGAAAGGCGCCCCATTCCTGGGCGTACTGGGCGGTATCCAACAAAAAGGTTTCGTCGGCCCGAGAGCTGTCCTCCCCCCCGACGCTCACCGCCAGGCCGTGGTCACGGGCAAAGGTAATCGCATCCCGCAGTTGCTCCAGCATGGCCACCCAACGGCCCTGAAACTTCACCTGAATTTGGATCTCCGATACGGGAATCGAAATATGTACCCGTTTTAAGCCACAGTGGATCGAGGCTTGAATGTCCGATAACACCGCCCGATTCCAACCCAGCAAGTGGGCATTCAGCCCCAAATCGGCGATTACTCGAATGGCCTTGGCTTCCTCCTGACCCATGGCAGGAATGCCAACCTCTAGCTCGTGAACACCAATGGCATCCAGAAATTTAGCAATGGCCACCTTGTCTTCTAGCCCAAAGGCTACCCCAGCGGCCTGTTCGCCGTCCCGCAGGGTGGTGTCGTTGATGTAGATCGGGGTTGGCATGGGATTACCAGAGCGATAGGGGGTGGGGGCAATGAAACGGTCGGACTGGAGGATTTTTCCTAGTCCCTAGGGCCGCTGGCCGGTACACGCCAGCAGCGTTCTAGCCAATCCACCTGTTCCGGCCGGGAAAGGGCAAACTGGCGCAGGGTACTACAGACCAGGAGCAGGGCCAGGGCATGGTTAACCTCGACTCGCAACGTGCCGTCGGCGGGGCAGGCGGCGGGGATATTCAGTTCCTGCAGCCGGTGGCAGATGGTCCAGCGATCGCCGCGGCGGACGGTAATGGCCTGCCCCCCAGGGGGGGCAACAGGGGAGGGATTCATGGGACTAACTCCAAGGGGCGTAAATCAGGCCGCACCGCAGCAGGGGGCTGCATTTGGGCCAGTTGGGCTTCCAGCGTCTCGATACGGTCCAGCAGCGATCGCAGGGTAAGGGCCTCGGCATCGGGTAACTGACCATGTTCCAAGGGTTCTGTGGTGGTATTGCAGCGGCATACGTTGCGGTTGGGAACCCCGACGGCGGTGCAATGGGAAGGCACCGGGCGCAAGACCACAGAGCCCGCCCCAATGCGGGCATAGTCACCAATGGTGATGTTGCCTAAAACCTTAGCCCCAGAACCGACCACCACATGACTACCCAGCGTGGGATGGCGTTTTCCCGTCTCCTTACCGGTGCCGCCCAGGGTCACGCCCTGGTAAATCAGGCAGTAGTCACCCACAATGGCCGTTTCGCCAATGACGACCCCCATACCGTGATCAATAAAGACACCCCGGCCAATCTGGGCACCGGGGTGAATGTCAATACCTGTGAAAAATCGGCTCAGGTGGGCAATGAACCGGGGCAGAAAACGCACCCCACGCTGGTGCAACCCGTGGGCAAGACGATGGGCCGCCAACGCATGTAACCCTGGATAGCAGCACAGCACCTCAAACCAGTGGTGGGCCGCCGGGTCACGCTCAAAGATAATGGCAAAGTCATCTAACAGGGGTAAATGCCGTCCTATCGCCGCGACTAGAGCGGGCACAGGCAATGTAGAGAGGCGAGGCAAGGGAAGAAACATGGCGCAGGCGGGCGGTTGTTTCTCTGCTTATAACAAGCGCCTAACCAGCCCGCGGCTAGACCTACTGCATCCAGATCTATAGAGTCATTAACCCCCTACTCAGCCCTGGCCCTCCTTCTCCCAGGGGGACTTCAGCCAAGGTTTGGGGGCGGGGGGCGGGTATTTTACAGGGGAGGGGTCGGTATTTTGGCGATTAGGGTTGAGTATTCTGCACTCAGGGTCAAGCCTAGGGTTTAGCAGCAGTCGAACCCTTTTGGGGCGTTCACCGCAACTGCCCAGATTTGCACTCAAAGGATAGCTGGGGAGTCGGCTAGCCAGATAGCCAACCACCCGAAATGTAGCAAATCTATCAAAATTAATCGATGATTCTTCAGCAATCCTTAACAACCGCGGGAAAGGGCGGTCGAGGTAATCACCAGGGATGGGTCTGCACCGCTCACATCTCCCGCTGATAATCTTCAATGGCGCGCACCAGCTCTCCCTGACTAGCGGCCGGAATTAAATCGCTTAGGGGCAACGTAGTGTTGCCACCCCCCAGGGGCACAGCGGTCTTGGCCAAAACCTGCTTCAGGGCGACCTCATTAAAGGTTTTGTCCGCCAGCAGAGGATAGATCTTTTCGGCTAAAACGGTGTGGAGTTTAGCGTCACCCAAATACAAGTGCCACTTAGCCACGTCCAGGTAGGCTTTATCGCCAATGGCCGCAGCCAAATCTTCGATCGCCTTGGCAGTACCTGCATCAGCCATGATTAAGCATCTCCTTGATCGGCAGAGTCAGAAAGGGGGGACAGCGCTTTTGGGGAATAGTCTGCGATCGCAAAAATGTAAACTCCGTGGCCGATAAATCCAGCCACCCAAACTAGGGTGAACCAGGGCACCCAGCTAACCCAGGCCGGGTTGAGGCGGTGGAGAAACCAAAGGCCAGAGTTTACAGCAATCAACGCCGCCCCATGAACGGCAAAGTTCATGCGATCCTCTAATCGACGATAGGCCGGATCTTGGCGAGTAGGTTGACGGGGCCAGCGGGGCGGCATAGGGGCATAGTGAATCTACTCTTTTATTCTAAATTCTCAGGGGGCTGGTCCATGCCCCATTGACGAATATATTCGGATAGGGCCATGGCCGCCGCGGTTTGTACATTCAAAGAATCCACCAGGCCGTATTGGGGAATTGCCAGGGTTTGATCGCACTGGGTCAATATCTCGGATGGGATGCCGGTTAGTTCCCGCCCGAGCAGCAGCACGGCTCGTTGGGGCAAGGGAGCGGCCCATAGGGATTGGGAGTCTGGTCTACGGGCTAGGGCTAGGACCCGATAGCCCCGCTGTTGTTGTCCCTGAATCCAGCCCGGCAATTGCTCCAGTGGGCATTCCTGCAAGGGTTGCCAGTGCTGGGTGGTGACGGCCAACTGGCGGAATTTCCGGTTTTCAGTCAGCTTTAAATCTCGCAGCACCAGAGCCTCTAGACGTAGGGCTTCGGCCAAGCGGCACAGCCCGCCCAGATTCATCGGATTCTCAACCAGAACCGCACAAAGAACCAGGGCATGGCGAGGTAAGCGGCGGTACTGGTGGCGAAAGGTGGCCATAGGGCATTGCCATGGGGCATTTTAAAGTTTAGCGCCAGGCCAATATGGCTATACTAATAAAATTAAGTCTAGGTTAAGGCTGCAGATGCATAGTCCTAACGATTATTGGGGATTTCGGGTGACCTGCGTTTTAGGCGAAGGGGGATGGCACTGGCGAGTGTCTCAAGGTTCCGGTGCCTCAACCACCTCCGCCGAGATCTATGACCATCCCGACCTGGCCATTGAGGCCGGTCAACGGTGGATTGTCGCTACCACCCTGCACAATTCCCTGAATCGCTGTCTATCAGAACTGCTGATGCGTAACGTCCTGCATCACCAGGAGTACAAAAACTTGATGCGATCGGTCGCCGCCAGCGGCGCCTAAAGGCTAGGAAACTGTCCTTGGCCGCTGGCTCTGGGCAGTCATGGGGGTAAAAACTGAGATCGCGGTTCCAGGGTTTGTTAGGCTAGTTGAGGTAGGGTGGCGCCATCGACCCGTCACTGCCGTCGTCCTTCATCTGCGCGATCTTTAGAATCCATGCCTAGAACCCAACGCAACGATAACTTCATCGACAAATCCTTCACCGTTATGGCGGACCTGATTTTGAAGATGATGCCCGCCAAGAAAACCGAAAAAGAGGCCTTTGCCTACTACCGGGATGGCATGTCGGCCCAGGCAGATGGCGAGTATGCCGAGGCCATGGATAATTACCGAGAAGCCCTCGCCCTCGAAGAGGATCCCTACGACAAAAGCTTCATTCTCTATAATATGGGTTTGATCCACGCCAGTAATGGGGAGCATGAGGCCGCTCTAGCCAAGTACCGGCAAGCGCTAGAACTGAATCCGCGCATGTGTCAGGCTCTGAATAATATGGCCGTGATTTTTCACTATCAGGGGGAGCAAGCCGAGGCCGCCGGAGATAGCAATGCCGCTGAAGCCCTCTTCGATGAGGCCGCCCGCTATTGGTTGGAAGCCATTTCCATTGCCCCCAATAACTATATCGAGGCCCAAAACTGGCTCAAGAACACTGGCCGGATGAAAAACGACATTTTCTTCTAGGCTGAGCCCCTCTTTGCCCCCTTGACTGCGGTAGGTTGGCCTAGGCCCAGTGCTTTTGGAGAGTCCATCGCTGAGTTCAAACCCGGTCATCCCTGCCTCAGGCAGAACCTCCTAGACCTCCGCTCAAGCCCTCTTAAGTAGGTAGGTGCAATTAAATTTAAGATACCGGTAGGGGTGGAGGAGTTGCCCCCCGCCCTGAGGCGCAGCTCCCAAACTTACTTTTTACAGTTAATTTAGCCACGGCTACTCATCAAACTTCAATGATTGATCTTGAACAGGTTCGTAAAGTCGCTTTGCTTGCTCGTCTAGAACTCTCCCCGGAGGAAGAGCAGCAGTTTACTGGCCAGCTTAGCAGCATTTTAGAGTACGTAGAACAGCTCAGTGAGCTAGATACAACCAACGTTGAGCCGACTACTCGCGCCATCGAGTTGAGTAATATTACCCGCCCAGATACCCTAGAACCTTTTGGCGATCGCGAAGCCATTCTGGCCTGCGCTCCCGATCGGGAAAACGACTTCTTCAAAGTCCCAAAAATCCTAGAGGAATAGAGCCTTTCTGCTTAAATAGCCGATGGCTTCCCACTTCTCCCTGATTCTGCGGATGATTGGAACCTATCGCTCAGCGCACCGGAATATGGAGTAAAGGTTAAGCAACAAGGCCGCTTCATCAAGTTCCTTTGTGTCGGAACTCCCAGGTTCTGCGGGGTTTGACCGAAGTGCTAGGGTGATGGGGAACCAAACCCTTGATAGAGGCTAGCGATTGGGTGAATCTAGACCAACTGCGCCAAGCGCTGCTCCTACCCCCTAAACGTTTGGGCGTAATGCCGGATTTTTGGGCATTGCGGCCAAGGTTTCAGCTCCATTGGGTGGATCGTATCGACTCTACCAATCGGAGTTTACTAGACAGGATGGCCTTGGGGGCTGCTCCTGGTACCGTCCTCATGGCCGCATCCCAGAACTCTGGGCGCGGACAATGGGGACGACCGTGGCTGTCTGACCCCGGCGGCCTATATCTGTCCCTAGGACTGAAACCCCAAATCAGCCCCCATCGCAGTCATTTTTTGACCCTGGCTAGTACCTGGGGCTTAGTCATCAGTCTGAACAACCTAGGCATTCCAGCCCAGGTAAAGTGGCCCAACGATTTGGTCGTTAATAGCAAGAAGCTCGGCGGGGTCTTGGTAGAAACCCGCCTCAGTCAAGCAGTGGTGCAAGATGCGGTGATTGGCCTAGGTCTGAACTGTTTCAATCCAGTGCCCGCAACGGGGACTTCCCTAAGCCAG
Organism: Leptolyngbyaceae cyanobacterium M65_K2018_010; assembly: GCA_015295885.1. Taxonomy (GTDB): domain Bacteria; phylum Cyanobacteriota; class Cyanobacteriia; order Phormidesmidales; family Phormidesmidaceae; genus Nodosilinea. Next base: position 3,503 of record DVEE01000443.1, on the reverse strand, counting down.
CTAAATCAACCGGAACCAACCTTAAATGCCTTGAATAGCTTAGAAACCATTGCTGCCGTAGCACTGTATGGGCTTATGCAGGGCTACTTCTTCTGGCAAAGCCAAGGGGATCTAGCCTTTCTCAAGGCCTACCAAAACAAGATGGCCTATCTGGGGCAAACCATTACCGTCAACGATGACCAGGCCACCGTGATGGGCATCGGGGCGTCGGGCCACCTACGTCTTAAGCTGGCAGGCAGCAGTTTTCCAGATCCCATCGATTTGGAAGTTAAACCGGGTGAAGTGACTTTAGGCTACAATGCGTAGCGGTTAACTATGGTGAATCCTAAAGAAAGCAGTATAAGAACGATTGACTTTAAGGCAGAATGGGCATCTTCAGGGAAAGGTACACCTACCTCCCTTGAGTGGCTCAAGGTTCTGTTTCTGGTTGGCGGCTTGAGCCTAACTACTAGCGGCATAGCAACCGCTCAGACAACCGACCCGGAAGGAACTGAAGAGGCGGACAAGACGTCAGCAGACTATCTAGCGCCAACCCCTAGCCCGGCCCATGTTACAAGTCCTAGTGTCAGGCCCAGCCTCAATCAGGACTCTGCCTCCCCTAGTCAACCTGATTTCTCTCCCCTGCGCTCATCGTCTACCGTTAGCCCGACGTCTCCCCCCCATATCACCCAGCAGATGCATCCTCCGGTTCCCCCCCCCAGCGCCCCAGCGATTGTCATCCCTGCCCCCGCGGCGGCACCAACCATGGCAGAGAGCTTACTTAAGCCGGCGACTTCTCCTGTGGCCAATGTGGCCTCCTCTGCTGAAATTCCAGACTCTGGAGTCGATGGAGCGGCCACAACCGTGCCCACCCCCTCTCTGGCAGTGCCCGAGCAAATTGCCGCCGATGAAACCGTACCGACTGGCTACAATAGCGTCTTCATCGATCCGACTAATTACGGCATTGGGGCTACTCAGCCCCCCAATATGGTGTTTACGGAGCGCACCACTGGGTGTCAAATTACGGTGTCGGCAGGGCAAACGGCTTCTTCCTGTGAGGCCTCAACTGCTCAGACCAGGAATGCGAGTCCAATTCAGACCTCAACCTCCGGGGAAATTCAGGTTGGGCCAGTGTCCGTAGGCCCGAGGGGAATCAGTTTAGGCAGTACAACCATTGTGAGTCGAGAGTTTCTCAATGAAAGACTTCGCCCCCTCAACCTGTTAAGACGGGGCAATGAGGAGTATGTGTTTCCTCTATCGATTCCTGCTTCTATTTCCTCCCTGTTTGGCTGGCGTATGCATCCGGTGCACCAGTCCTGGCGCTTCCACTCGGGCACGGATTTGGCTGCTCCCATGGGGACTCCGGTCCTGGCTACGCGAGCTGGTCGGGTCGCGGTGTCTAACTTTCTAGGGGGCTACGGTCTAACCGTGATCCTACGGCACGACGATGGTCAGCTAGAATCTCGTTATGCTCACCTTGCTCAGGTCGCTGTACAGCCTGGCGAGTGGGTCGAGCAAGGGGAGGTGATTGGCCTAGTCGGCAGTACAGGGACTTCTACAGGCCCCCACCTGCATTTTGAAATTCGCCAACTGACTCAAGATGGTTGGGTTGCCATGGATCCCATTGAAATTCTGGAGTATGGCATTGCTGGCTTGCTGGAAATCCTGGATAACCCCATGATGGCCCTTGGCCGTACCGCTGACCCAGGCCATGGGGATGAAGGTGGTCAGAACCTGTCAGGGGATATTCCATTCCGCCCCGCCCAGCCCAACGCCAGTTAGTAGGCTCTGGGGCTCCTAGTCATGGGTTTTAGCATAGACCATCAGGTGAGGTTTCATGAAACCGACGCCGCTGGCGTCTTATATTTTGCCCACGGTCTGGCCCTATGCCATACGGCCTACGAAGACTCCCTTCAAGCGGTCGGCATTAACTTGTCGGATTTCTTTAGGGCCGCCGCTGAGATAGCCTATCCAATTATCCATACCAGCATGGATTACCGCCGTCCCATGCATTGTGGGGATAGAGTTACGATTTCGCTGCAACCTACTCGTTTAGATATTTCAACTTTTGAGATCAGTTACTCTTTAAGCCAACAATCCGACCAAGCAGTACTGTTAGCCCAGGCTCTGACACGGCATGTTTGCATTGACACCCAAAGCCGGACTCGTTTACCTTTGCCTGCGCCTATGGAAGATTGGCTAAAACGCTGGGCAGATTGAGATAATCTGGGGCGATTTTTTGAACTTTTATGGCACTTAATCATTGGCAGGAATGGCTTTTTGTTACGGGGTATGTGGCCTTTCTCGTCACCATTGCTTGGATAGTTGTTGCCCCCAAAAAATAAACGGCTAGACCGCCGTTACAGAACCTGGGGTTTTCGCCAGGAAATTGGCATAATGGCCAGGGATCTATCGCTTAGAGGCACCGCCAAATTTAAGACGAACTATCTCAAGGGCACTGGCGAGTTGTAGCCTGGCGGCCAAAGTAAAAACTTTAAATCGTGTTTTGTTGTCTTCTAGGCGAGGATCGGTCAAGACCCGCTTAACCCAATCAAAATTGAATAAGAGAAGATAGCTGACTATAAATCTAACAAATCGACGGTTACGTACCCATAGGGATGTTTCTGAACGAATATAGCAGTCGTAAAGTCCGCCAGCATAGCGGGTTTGACGCTGTAATAGATCCTCTAAGGAACTCCGTGTCGGGTGGAAGACACGCGCATCTGAGGCGTAGAGTTGCTCATAGCCAGCTGCTTTAACGCGCATTCCCCATTCTTGATCACCGAAGGACTTTAGACTGGAGCAGAACCCCCCTACATGCTCAATCACCGATTTACGAGTCAGGAGGTTAGCGGTGATAATACCTCCATTTCGCTTAATTAAGTCTTCCTGGGGAAAACCAAAAACAACCTGATCATACAAATCAACAGGGGTGACTTTGCCAGGGTTTACAAGGAATAATTGAATTCTGCCACCGACTGAGCCGCAGTTGGGATTTTCTACCAGGTACTTAATGCCTTTTTCTAACCAATCGTTAGCGGGAATACAGTCCGCATCAGTAAAGGCGAGAATTTCGCCTTTGGCTACCGAAATTCCTTTATTCCTAGCTGCATAGGAACTTGGCAGGGATTCGTGAGTAACGATGACATGGTCAAACTTAGCCGCACAGTCATTGACGTTTTGATCTGGATCCGAGCCATTGTCAACCACGATGACCTCAAAACAGCCTGGATGATAGGTTTGCTGCTCTAGGGCCGCAAGACATTTTTTTAATCGGTCTGCATCGTTGTATACCGGAACGATGACTGAGACAAAGGGCTCTGCAGTACCCAGAACAGAGTTGGTTTCTTCGAGTCTTTGCTGAACTTCAGTCATCCACACTCCTTCATCTAGGTCTGTAGACATACCCTTAAGCTTTCCCAAAGGACTCCCTTCAGACAACTGGAGCCGTGATGCTCTAGTCCCTGTGAGGAATGACGGGACTGGTCAAGCTTGAATTTCGCATGTAGTTTACCATGGTTGAC
>DVEE01000424.1 GCA_015295885.1 Leptolyngbyaceae cyanobacterium M65_K2018_010 | reverse complement strand
TGGCCATGAACGGGCAGATCGGCCCGCAGCACCGTCAGGGCCGAAAAATCCTCCGTAGTGCCCCGTCCGGGCCATGACTCCGCGGTCTGGTGGAACCCAGCCCCCATGGCAGCTAGGGTAGCGGTGGCTCGTAACAGAGGGCTGCAGTAGATATGGGTAGGCGGCCAGTTCCGGTGGGCTAACCACTGGCCCAACCGAAAGGCTTGCCGCTCTCCCGTTGCGGTTAGGGGTGTCGAGGAGCAACCTTCCATCCGGTTTTCCAGGTTGCCCTGGGATTCTCCATGGCGCACCAGCAGCAGCTTGAGGACCGTCATAGCCGCGGCCTAGACCAGGTAGGTGTAGCGGCCTAGGCTATGCTCGTAGTGCTGAATCAGCAGTTGGGATTCGGCCAGGGTGATCTGGTTATCGTGTAAAGCTCGCTCAGAGCGGCGGCGGATATTCTCGATCATGTCCTCGGCATCGTACTGGACGTAGCTCAGCACCTCAGTCATGGTATCCCCTTTCACCACGTGCTCTACCTGGTAACCCTTAGGGGTCATATGAATGTGAACGGCGTTTGTATCGCCAAACAGATTGTGCAGGTTGCCCATAATTTCCTGGTAGGCGCCGCCTAAAAACATGCCCAGGTAATAGGGCTGGTCAGGCTTCAGGGGGTGGAGCTCCAGGACGTGCTTGACATCCCGCAGGTCAATGAACTGGGTAATTTTGCCATCGCTGTCGCAGGTCAGGTCAGCCAGGGTGCCCCGACAGGAGGGTTCTTCGTTGAGCCGATGAATCGGCAGAATTGGAAACAGCTGATCGATGGCCCAGGCATCGGGCATGGACTGAAACACCGATAGGTTAATGTAGTAAATCGAGGCCATGCTCTGGTGCAGTTCTTCAATGTCTTCAGGCACAAATTCAGCGTCACTGACCACCGACAGAGCTTTGCGACAGCAGGCCCAATACAATCGTTCTGCCCGGGCCCGTTCCGACAGACTGAGATAGCCAAAGTTGAACAGACTGATCGCCTCTTCCTTGAACTGAAGAGCGTCGTTATAGAGTTCCTGAACCGTTTTGGGGCTTAGGTTCTCATAGATTTCGTACAATTCTCGCAGAATGGCGTGGTCTTCCTCACCGGGGATTTCCAACTCCTCATGGGAGGGGGCATCGCTGCAGCCCAGCACATCGAACACCAAGACCGATTGGTGGGAGGCAATGGCACGACCGCTTTCGCTGACCAAGGTGGGCACCGGCAATCCCTTCACCCGGCAGGCTTCCTGCACTTCGGCCACCACATCGTTGGCGTAGTTTTGGGTACTGTAATTCTTGGAGGCGTAAAAACTCGTCTGGGATCCGTCATAGTCTACGGCCAGGCCGCCCCCCACATCCAGGTAGTGCATATTTGCCCCCAGGGCGGCTAACTCTACGTAGATGCGACTGGCCTCCCGCAGGGCCTCCTTAATGACGCTAATGGCCGAAATTTGAGAGCCAATATGGAAATGCAGCAGTTGCAAGCAGTCCAGCATCTCTGCCTGGCGAAGTCGCTCGACCATGGCTAGAATCTCCGGTACTGTCAGGCCAAACTTGGCCCGATCCCCCGCCGAGACCCCCCAACGCCCACTGCCCTTGGTGCTGAGCTTGGCCCGCACCCCCAAGACCGGGCGAATATTAAGACGGCGGCTGGCGGCAATGGCTAACTCCACCTCGGTCATTTGCTCCACCACGATAATCGGCTGTTGACCCAACCGCTGGCCCAGCATCGCCGTTTCGATGTAGTCCTTATCCTTATAGCCATTGCAAATCAGCAGGGCACCGGGGGTATCCAGGGTAGCCAGGGCAATCAGCAGTTCGGGTTTAGAACCGGCTTCCAACCCAAACTGGTAGGGCTTCCCAAAGCGCACCACATCTTCTAAGAGTTGGCGCTGCTGGTTGCATTTAACTGGAAACACGCCTCGGTAGACGCCATTGTATTTGTAGCGAGCAATGGCCTTGGCAAAGCAGGCGTTAATCCGCTCAATGCGGTCTTCCAAAATATCTGGGAAACGAATCAGCAGAGGCAAACTGAGGTTGCGTTGTTTAATCGCCTCCACCAGTTCAAACAAATCCAGAGAACCGCCGCGATCGCCCTGGGGAGAAACCGTCAGGTGACCATCGGCATTAATGGAAAAATACGGATTGCCCCAACTATGAATGCGGTAGAGTTCCTCACTGGCTTCGATGGTCCAACCCGAGGCCTCGGAGTGGGAGGACTGCAGCATATTTTCTAGGGAAGTGCGATCAAGGGGGCGGGCCGGTTGCAAAGATGGATACTGTGCCATATTCATAGACATGCCCCTAGAAAGAATTGAAAAATCGATCCAGACCACTTCAATCAGCGGCCGACCCGTAGCAGCGCGTTCAAAATTTTAACAAACAGCCACCCCTGCATGGGCCAGGGTTTCCTTAAATTCCCCCTCGGGGTTGCCCTTCGCCTAAGCTGATGGATGGCCCGACGGGGGCCGGCCCCCCTTAGAGGGTGTTTGAACAGCCCAAGAACGTCTCACGTTATACCTGTGAGATGAGGCTAATGCCCTAAACTTCTATGTTTTTACTGTACTTTGACGACAAAATATACTTGGGATAACCCTTTTCAAACAACCTCTTAGGCTAGTTTCTGCTGCTGGCGCAACTTCCAAACCAAGCTAGAGGCTAAATTCGTGGCTACATGGGCCACAATCGGCACCAGTAAATTGCCCGTGATGACAGCACTGAGAGCCAGAACCAGGCCTATTAGGGTAGCCCACACCACGTAGGGCCACTGCTGCCAGCCACTCATATGCAAAACCCCAAAGCTGGCCGCCGACACAAAAACTCCCAACCCATTGAGGCCAATGGCGGGCAACAGCACCCCTCGAAACAGAAGCTCTTCACTCAGGCCGGGCAACAGGCCTAACCACAGCAAATCAGGCCAGTGGAGCGGCTGCAGGACCATGGTCAGATAACCATCGGCACAGTTGCGGTAGGCGGGCCACAGCTGATAAACCAGGGCACTGGCCAGGGAAATGCCCAACCCTAACCCTAACCCCAGCAGTCCATCTTGCCAGAGTAGGGAAAACGGCAACAGCCCAGCAGTATCAAAGTGCAACCATACCTTGGCAATCAGTAGCAGCACAATGGCTGTAATCCCCATGGCGGCCAGCACTTGGGTGCGGGTCAGGGGGTCAAAGCTAGGCGCAGGCTGAGGAGAGGGCACAGGGCAGGATCCTGAGGTGACAGTAGGGCCATTTTAACGGAAGCCAGGGCAGCAATTGGAGGGCCATCTTCAGCCCTAGGGAGCCAGCCAAGGCGATTTACTGCCTTGAGCCCGCTTGCCCCCCCCCGGAAGATTGGGTTTGGCGGTTCCGGATTGTGGTGATAAACTCCAGCACATCACTGGATGGGAACAAGCGCACCTGACTGAGTTGCTCTTCCATGGTCTGGTCATTGCTGGTCGCCATAGCTGATAGCAACCATTCCAAAGACACCACTTCTACTTGAATTTCTGCGGCCCCGGTTGGATTCCCCTCAAACACCCAATCCACGTAGGATTGTAAATCCTCACGGGAGAAAAACATGGGTAGGGACACTTCATCCCCCTGGACAAAAGGTAAGTAGGAATTAGTTTCACCCCGACGAGGGATAAACAGGGGCACGCCCTGGAATTCTGGTTGCAATTCTACGGCCTCAGCCAACTCGCCGCGGATCGGAAAGTAGAGCAGGGGCGGCACTTCATTGCGGTTGCCAGTAGCGGCTTCCCGATAAACACTGCCTAGGTCAACTACTTCAATTTTCGCCTGTTGCCCCTCTGCCTCTACCTGAGTTAAAACGGCAGCGGCGGTTTCCCCATCGAGAAACACAATGGTGGCTTGAACATTCTCGTCTTCGCTAACCGCTTTCAGGGGTTCTCCCTGCTCATCCATGACCACAAAGACTGGAATTTGGTTGAGCTTAGCGGCAATTTCCTCGGAGGTTAGGGCCAATACCCGTTGAGCAAACCCCACCACCCCCAAAACTAGCCCCCCGGCCAGAACGCTGGTTAAGGAAAAAGGTACGGTAGAGCGAGAGAAGAATTTGCGCATGGACCCATCCAAAATTTTGAGAAATCCTATCACGTTGCAGTCCCATCCTAAACAATCGCCCGGCGGAT
>DVEE01000432.1 GCA_015295885.1 Leptolyngbyaceae cyanobacterium M65_K2018_010 | reverse complement strand
GCCCCGATAACAGCAAATCCGCCAGGTCGGGGCTGGCGGCTAGCACCGCCGGGGCCGGCTCCCCTTCAGCCGCTAAGATCCGTTGGTAAAGCGCCAGGATTCCCCCGGTCTGATTAGGATCCCGCAGCAGGCGATCGCGAATGGTGCGCAGGTGCTCTGGGTCATCCTGGGTGGCCCAGTGGTGGATTAGCCGTTGCCTGACCAGTTGGCTGACCCAATCCAGGGCGCTCTCGGAGTCTAGGTTAAGAGACGCCGGGCTCTGGCTCTGCTGCCACACCAGACGACAGAGTTTTTGGGTCAAAAAGGGCTGTCCCGCCGTCCAATGGAGAATGGCGGCTAAAATCGCCTGGGCGAGGTCGGGGGGCAAGCCCAGCACCGCCGCCAGGGGTTGGGCCTCCGCTAGCGAGAAGCCCTCCAGGCTAAGGGCATGACCAATATTAAAGGGGGTGCGGGTGCGGTCTCGAATTAAATCCGACGGGGTGGCCACCCCAAACAGGGCAAAGGTCAACCGCTGAAAATCTGCCTCGACGGCTCGCTGGTTATAGGCATAGCGGATCAGGGCAAAGAAATCATCGACCCCAAAGTTCAGCGCCAGCACACTGTCAATTTCATCCACCAAGATCACAATGGGCTGCAGGGGGTAGGCTTGCAGCACCAACCGTAAACAGATAGCCAGCTTCAGCAGGTAAGCCTCGCCCTGGTGACTGGACCACCAGGCCCGAAACTGACTGTAGGCACCCAATTCAAACCCTAGCCAGAGCTGGGCACAAAGGCCCTTATACCATTGCCCGGCGGTGATATCCTCGGTGCCAATGCTGGTCAAATCTAGGGCCATGCAACGGCACCCGGCCTGGCTGAGGCGGTACTTGACCCGCACCATCAGGGACGATTTCCCCATTTGCCGAGAATTGAACCCGTAACACAGATCCCCCCGCCGCAGGCACTGAAACAGATCCTCATCCGCCTGTCGTTGGATGTAGGTGGCATCATCGACCCGCAGGGTACCGCCGACCTGAAAGGGCCCCGACCGGAAATGGGTAGCCTCAGGCTGCAGGAGAGCTGAAGACTCAAGCTCTGGCAGGGGTTGATCGGGGTGCAGGGAAGCACTCATCCGTGGAGAGCCCCGCTAGGGACGGGGCTAGGCATTTGATTGACATAGAAACGTCGGTACAGCTCACACAGAGGGTAAGCTAAATCCCCTTTCAGCCGAATCAGCCCCAGACTTTCCAGGCGCAGGGCATCGATGGCATGCAGTTTCACGCCCTGCCCCTCAATCACCTGTTGCCAGGCCGCTAGGGCAGCCGGATTGTGGCGGAGTTGGGCAAACATGGCCTGCAGGTGAGGGCGAAAGATACTTTCCGTAGTGGTGGCGGTCTTCAGAATCTCGCTCAGGGATTGGCCCTCCTGGGTAAGCGTGTAGAAACTCAGACTGGCCCAAAAAGGATGCCCCGCAATCAGGCGGTAGAGGAGGTCCAGGGTCGGGCGCTGGCTGGGATCATCCAGGCCAGCCAGGTGATAGCGACGGCCCAACTCTAAAAATTGCTCCAGGGTAAAAGGGGGCAGATGCAGGGAGTGCCCCACGTTAAAGGGGGAAGCCTCAAAGTCAAGGGCCACGTAGGCATCGGTAGCGTAAACCAGAACCAGGCGCAGCCGCTGCCAAATTCCGTCATCCTTGGATCGTTCGTGCCAAAACCGCAGCATCGAAAGAAAATCCCGGGCGACCGCCTCATGGGGGAACACCTGCTCCAGGGCGTTGATCGTCAGCAGCAGGGGACTGTCGGCCTGGGCCAGGGCCTGCTCTAGGCAGAGACCACAATTCACCTTGCTGCCCAGCTCTAGATCCCAGACCTGATCAACCTTGAGATCGAGGCCCAGCTCACGAGCCATGCGGCATGAAAACCACCGCAGGAGGAGATCAATGCTATCAAAGGCCTGCCCATCGGCCTCCTGCAGATCAATCCGGCAAGGGCGATACCCCTCGTTCTGGGCCTGGGCAATCAGCCGCAACAGCAGAGAGGTTTTACCAAAGCGGCGGGGAGCTTTGATGCAAAGGAGACAGCCGCAACGGCCGATCTCACCGTAGGCGGTTTCTTCCAGCGGAGGGCGGTTGATGTAAAGAGCAGAATCGACCCCCAGCGGCCCAGAGGGATAGTCCAGGGCTGGCCGGGGGATGGGGGCGGTCGCGGCCAGTGGCCCGGTAGGGCCTAGGTTGCCGCCCAACTCAGCCCCAACTTGGTCGGAACGCGCCGGTAGGATTTCTGCATCGGTTAAGAGCAAGCGCAGGTTTTTCTTGGTGATGGGGGTGCCGGCCTTTTCAGACAAGGCGGCCCAAAGCCGGGCTCCTACCTGCTTCATGTATTCTTCGCCATAGCCGGAGGTTACCGCCATTTGGCCATAGCGAAGTCCCTGCCAGGAACTGATCAGGATAAATTGCTCTAGGCTGGTGAGAGGGCGTTGCAGCAGGGTCTGGGCCCTCGCTAGCAGTGACGATTGAGACATTAAAAACCCAAGGGCATCAACAGCGGACTGGTCAACAAAATCAGGTCAACCCATGCGGATCCACCTGACCGCCTTTGGCAAAGGCCTGGCATCCCTTCACCATACGATATTCCATCGCTCCATGAACGGCCTTCAACCAGTTTACTGCGGAATAAATACCTCCGTTTTGGGGGGTAGTTTACCTAGGGAAAAGGCGGAAAAATGACCCCGGTTGCAAAGTTATAAAAGTCAGAAAAGTGATGGCCAGTTGATTCCATTAGGACCTCTGCTCCGGTGATGATCGCGGGCGGGGTTCAGCAGGGTCCCTAGGCTACTGGGTTGAAGCCGTTACCCGTCAGGGGGACTATACTCAGATCAGGGCTGGAAGGCCTTGAAGTTAAAACGCTTTCACCAATCTCAACCAAGGTTGAACCATGGGTAAGTCTCGCCTGAGTTCTCGCCAGCGTTCCTACGAAGCGGATTTGATTAATCGCCTATCGGACAATCATCAGCTCTGTCAAGCCCATAGTCGCATGAGGGCTTGGGGGCAACGCGATCGCGAATTGATTTCCCAACAGTTGAGCTCCCGCACCAAGGACCGACTGAGAGGTCATGCCTAAGGCAACATGAGCTCCGCTCGAGCTCCATCCAGACCTTGGGATGATCCAGGGAATTAAGCCAAGGACGCGATCAGCGGCGCACCCAGGGTCGCTGATATTAACCCCACCACTTGGTTAGGCCGCCCCTGAGTTCCCTAGATGAGTTTAGCCGTCAGTTCAGTCAACTTCACCCCCAGCGCTGCGATCGCCTGTCGCTGTTGCTCATCGGCCAGTTCCCCAGCCTGATTGAACAGTTGGGCAGACCCAGGTACTGCCTTCTGATCGGGAAGCAGCAAAACCCCCATCCCTTCCAAAATATTGCGCAGGTGAGTGAGTCCCCGTAGCCCTCCTAATCCCCCTGGGGAAGTGGCCATAATGGCGGCGGTTTTGCCCCTAAAGCTGGTTAGGGCCAAAGGCGCCTCCCCCGGTTCAGACCGAGACAGCCAGTCAATGGCATTTTTCAGTGCCCCGCTGAGGGATCCGTTATACTCCGGGGAAGCAATTAAGAAGCCATCCGTCGCTTTCATCAACCCCTTCAACTGCACCACGGTCTCTGGAAAACCATGGGCATCGAACCAATCCTGGTCGTAGAGGGGCATAGGATAGTCTTTCAAGTGAATCAGGGTGACATCGGCCCCGGCCTGAGTCGCTCCCGCCGCCGCCACTTTCACCAACTGAGTATTCCAGGATTTCTGCCGCAAGCTGCCAGAAAACGCCAGTATTTTCGGTTTACGCTCCATGCTGCCTCTCCGTATTCAATCGTTGATTCAATCGTTGATTCAATCGTTGACCTGAGCGCCCCCAGGCGCCATTACAGTGTGGTGTGGCTGCCATCACAGAAGGGAGGGTTGCCGGTGTGCTTACAGGCACATAGGGCAACCTGCCGCTGAGTCTCGAGGGTCAACTTCATCGGGGTAAACCCGGTGCCCTGGTGGGAACCATCGCAGAAGGGTTGACCAGCGGATCGCCCGCAGGTACACCAAAAGTAGTCACCGACCTCAAGTTCCATGACCATGGGCTGGGTGTCGGCAATAACAGGTTCAGACATGGGTATCTCCTTGATCAGTATATGGTTTTAGATGGTTTTAGTAGGTTCGTGGCGCAGGGTTAGCGGCTGAATCCCTAGGCAAGGAAGTCCGCAGCTCAGCTGCCTGGAGAGAACCTCAGGAGCCGATACCGGGCCTTCCTTCAGCCTCTTCCTAGCCCGCCATGTCAAACAACAGCAGCTCGGTTTCAGCGGCCACTCCGGTCAGGTGCAAGGCCTCCAGGTCGTGGATGGCGGCCCCATCCCCAGCGGTTAGGGGTTGACCATTCAAGGACAAGCCGCCGCGGGCTACCTGTATCCAGGCTATGCGGCCCGGCGCTAGGGCATGGGATACGGTATCCCCCTCGGCCAGCACTCCCGCATAGAGACTCACCTGCTGGTGGATCGTCACCGACCCATCTTGACCCTGCTCTGAGCCCACTAAACGCAGTTGGCCTTGCTTTTGCTCTGGGGCGATGGGTATCTGCTCATAGCCCGGCTGCAAGCCATTCTCCGCCGGGACAATCCAAATCTGCAGGAAATGAACCGGGTCGGTGCTGGAAGCGTTGAATTCACTGTGTAATATCCCCGTGCCAGCGGACATGCGTTGTATATCTCCCGGCCGTATCACGGCACCATTGCCGATGCTGTCTTTATGTTCCAGGGCTCCGGCCAGCACATAGGTAATGATTTCCATGTCCCGATGGCCATGGGTCCCAAAACCCTGGCCGGGCAGAACCTTATCTTCGTTGATGACGCGTAGAGGGCCGTAGCCCATGTGACGAGGGTCGTAGTAATTGCCAAAGGAAAAGCTATGACGGGAATCTAACCAACCCAGGTTGGCCGCTCCCCGTTCATGGGCTGGGCGAAGCGTAATCATCAAACACCTCCTAACCCCATCATGGGGTCGGCATCAATTGCCTAGCTTTAGGATAGACTGGGTCAAAATAAATTACAATCCTCAGATTAATCGACAAAATGTCGCCAAATGGTTGACAATCGGAAGGCTGAGCTGCCCTTTCTCCCCTCGGCTGTCCTGTCCCAGGCGGTGCCAACCCAGAGCTCCCAGGGCTCGGGCTGGTTTCCCGGAATCGGCGGCCTGCTTCCCTTCCCGTGAACGCGAGGTTAACCCTATGGATAGGTTTGACAGTATGCGGGCCTTTACCCAGGTGGTTGAAGCCGGTGGCTTTGCCGCCGCCGCCCGCCGCTTGGGGCTCTCTCGCTCGGCGGTAAATAAGCTGGTGATCAACTTAGAAGACCATTTACAAACCCAGCTATTACACCGCACGACCCGCCGAGTTGCCCCCACCGACGCGGGCCGCGCCTTTTATCAGCGCTGTGTCAACATCCTGGCCGATCTCGAGGAGGCTGAATTGGCCCTCTCGCGGCTCCAGGAAGACCCCAGGGGGAATCTGCGGATTAATGCCCCTATGACCTTCGGCACTCTCCACCTGGCTCCCTTACTGGTGGAATTTATGGGCCTCTATCCGGATCTGCAGGTGGAACTAGCCCTCAACGATCGCTTAATTGACCCCATGGAAGAGGGCTTCGATGTCACCGTTCGCATTGCCCAGCCTCCGACTTCAACCCACCTCATTGTCCACCCCCTGGCCCCCTGCCCCCTGGTCCTCTGCGCAGCCCCGGCCTACCTAGCCCAACGGGGGGAACCAACCTCGCTCGACCAGCTCAAACACCACGCTTGCCTACATTACGGTCATTTAGCCCCAGCCCATACCTGGACCCTCATCAGTAGGACCGGTGCGACGGAGAACATTCCGGTGCAAGGGCCCCTCTGCTCCAACAACGGCGAGGTACTCCGCCAAGCTGCCTTGGCCGGGTTGGGCCTGGTCATGCTGCCCACGTTTATCGTCGGCGGCGATCTCCAGCAAGGCACCCTGCGAGCCCTACTAACCGCCTACCATCCTCCGGAAATTGGGATTTATGCGCTGTACCCGATCAACCGCCACCTATCGGCCAAGGTTAAGGTGCTGATCGAATTTCTTCACCAACACCTGAGCCCTCCCCCCAGCGCCGGGCCACCCCCTGGCCCCCTGGGCCTGAACTAAATCCCCCAAACAAGCAGCGGCGGCCTGGTGCTTAGGGTAATCTTGATCCGGGTTGATTCACTGACTGCCTCTGGTGAGGAACATATGCCAATCAAACCTCTAATTTCCTACGGTCTGTTGCTCTTTATCCCGATTTCGATTTTGGCTGAACGGTTAGAATGGGGGGCTTTGACGGTTTTTGGCCTGTCTGCCCTGGCCATTTTGCCCCTGGCCATCTGGTTGAGTACCGCCACAGAAGAATTGGCCGTTATCACCGGCCCCACCATCGGTGGCCTGGTCAATGCCTTATTTGGCAATGCCACGGAGTTAATCATTGCCCTGGTGGCCCTCAAGTCCGGGTTGATTGATATCGTCAAGGCCAGCATTACCGGCTCAATTTTGGCCAATACGCTACTGGTACTGGGGCTATCAATGTTGGTGGGGGGCTTACGCTACAAGGAGCAAACCTTTAACCAGGCGGTGGCTGGCATCAATGGCTCAACCATGGGGTTGGCGGTCACGGCCATGGTTATTCCGGCCTTGGTGATCAATACCTCCAACATCATAGAACCGCAGGTCATTCGCCATCTCTCCCTCGTGGTGGCCATCGTGATGATCGCGGTTTATGGCTTAACCTTGCTGTTTTCTCTCAAAACCCACAGCTACCTCTACGACGTGGGAGTCAGTGATCTGGAGGAGGCTGAGACCAGCCACCCCAGCGGTGAAGGGGCAAAGCCAAAGCTGTGGCTTTGGGTCGGGGTTCTGCTGGTCGCCACCATTGGAGTCGCCATTGAGTCCGAAATTTTTGTCGGGGCCGTGGAAGCAACCGCCGCCAGCCTGGGATTGACCGATTTATTTACGGGCATCATTTTGCTACCCCTAGTCGGTGGGGCCGCGGAATACGTCACGGCAGTCCGGATGGCCGCTAAGGACAATATGGATTTGGCCGTCTCCGTGGCAATGGGTTCCAGCCTGTTGGTGGCCCTATTGGTCGCCCCCATTCTGGTGATTGTGGGCGAGGTTATCGGTCAGCCCATGGACTTAAACTTTGGCCTGTTTGAGGTTGTGGCCGTAGTGTTGGCGGTCGCTACGGTGAATTTAATTGGCCAAGATGGCCGATCCAACTGGTTAGAGGGGGTGCTGTTGCTCTCCACCTTTGCCCTGCTTGGGGCGGCCTTTTTCTTTCACCCAGTTTAGCCGCTGCGACCTAAACCCCTTAGCTCACTTACGGCTGTTTCAGTTGTTCGCCAATGCGCTGGTACAAATCGCTATCTTCGTTAGCCTGATCCAGAATTTGGTTGAATCGGTCCACCGACAGGCCCGTTTCTTCAATGGCGGAGGCCATGGCCATCTCAGCCTGTTGGCGAAGGGCCAGGATACGGTCTAGGGCAGCACTAAACCGTGGGTCGTCTGGACGAGCAGATGACTTGGGCGCCTGGGCGGAGTCTGAGGTTTGGCTATCGGCGATGGCGTTAAACCGGTCTACGGTCAGGCCGACCGCCTCCACCGCTTGTACCATGTCAGCTTCGGCCGTTGCTCGAATTTCCTGAATGGCCTGGTAGGCCTGAGCAAACTGGGCTACATCTGCCCGGGGTACCCTGGTAGGCGCCGGAGGTGAAGTGGGTACTGCCGCCAAGAACTGGCTCGACGGCAGGCCCTGGGCCGCCGCCGGTAGGGTCGGGTTCAGCCACCAGCAACTCACCATCAGAGCCAAAGCGAGTAAAACTCTCATCATCTTGACTGTGTCCTTAAGCAACGTCATATCCCTACCCACGGCGACAGGGAGCGGGTTTTCCCCAACGATCCAGGTGGGCTAGGAAACTGGTCTAGCCCCGTAGAATTTAGCGAGCGGGCGGGCATCCTAGGCTCATTCGGAGTTCCTCGTCAGATTAAGATGTCCAAACCCATACCGCAGTGGTTAGCCCCCAGGGCTGCCTCACCTGCGATCGCCGGCTTTTCCTTAGCGGAAGGCACCATCGTTGTTGTCGTCATTGCCATTCTAGCGGCCTTGGCCGTCCCTGCCTTCCTTGGTTTTTTAGACCAGCGCAAGGTGAATGCGACCCAGTACCTGATTTACCAAGCGCTGCGATCCACTCAGCAAGATGCGGCTCAGTTGCGGCAAACCCAGCAATTTAGCCTGCGAGAACGGGCTGGGCAGCTCGAATGGGCCAGCCATCCAGCCACGATTCGCCCGGCCCAGGTCAACCTGTGGACACCCTTGCTGGAGGGTGTGGGGCTTGCCAGCGAAGACAACACCCTGCTCAGGCAAGACGGGGCTTACTACGTGCGGTTTAACCTGCAAGGGGATGTGAAATCTCGACTGGGCCGGATTACCGTAGTGGGATCTGGCAGTCGCCTCACCCACCGTTGCGTGGTGATTTCCACCCTGATCGGAGCCATGCGACAGGGCCGCGGACATAGTCGGCCCCTGGATGGTCGGTACTGCTACTAGGGCCGGCTTTACCCTCGGTGAGGCAAAGCCCCGGGCCCTGCTGGCTGTCCTTAATCGGCCAAATCCCACCAACCCAAGCCAGGGCCAATGAATCGCAGGGTTATCCAAAAGGCGATAACCAGGGTAATGGCCGCCCAGGTGCCGCGGGTCGTCCATTTCATGAATTGTTGGGACTGCTGCTTGGTAATCGGCAGCCAGGGCAAAATGGGTTCCGCTTGGCCGTACTGTTCGCCGAGAATTTCACGCCGCCGCTTTGATTCGCCCATAATCTCGGATTCGCTCCTTTCATCCCATCCGCTCGGGGGTTATGAAGGATCATAGCAACTCAGGGTACCTAGCTCTTCGGTTGGTTAAACCCCGGTTTGAGCGTCCCAATCCGGCTGGAGGGAACGGGTAGTTGCAGTAGGGCTAAGGGCTTCTAGCATTTGTTGGCCATAGCTCCGGTAATGAATGCGGGTGTCCAGGATGGCCACCAGACCTGAGGTGGCCCGCAGGGGTGCGATCGCCCGCTGCATTTCAGCCATCGCCGTAGGAAACAAATACAACCGAAACCAATCCTGTCGGCGCCGTTTATGGAACGCCACCCGCCCAGCCACTAGAGGATTTTCCAGGGAGGGCAGGGGCAAGGTGGCCAGGATCAACAAGGTAGGCACCGGCAGGGTCAACCGGTGCTGGTGCCAAAACTCCCAACTACTGACCAAAATAGTATTCTGACCCACCTGCATCGGTTCCACCTGCACCCTAGAGCCAAATTCCCCCGCTAGGGCAGCGGCCAATTGCCCCTTCAAGGGTAGGTCATTCACCAAAATTAATGTCAGCCCTCGATTAGCCGGTTGGGCACAAACCAGTAAACGACGAATTTCCTGGTAGGCCATGGCCTGAAATTGCCGAGTATTGGGTAAGGGCAGATGGGTCGGTAGGTAAAGGTTAACCAGGTCATGGTGGCGGTGGGGAGCAAACTTGAGACAGGTCAAATCCTCTAGGCCCAGTCGCTGGCGGAAAATTTCTGCCTTCGCATCCTGATCTAAAGACGCCCCAATCAGCACCACCGGTTGTTGTTGCCACAGATCTGCCACGCACTGGGCCAAATCCACCGGGGCACAATGGAGCGCAATTTGCCCCGATTGGTGATCCACGGCCACCCACAGTAGGTGATCCGGCGGTGCAAACTGCTGCCAGAACCGTTGCCAGGGTAGGGGCATTGATTCGGCCGCCCGTTCATCCTCAGCGACCAGAGTTTGATAGAGGTTTTGCAGCAACCCACAGGCCTCTTGATCGAGCAAATAACACTGGTAGGGGTTCGATGGGTGCTGGAAGGCGGTGTAGGTGAGGGTCACCAGGGTGTCTCGAATCAAGTTCCGATGGTGAGGGTAGGCCAGACTCAACTGGTCCCAATCTAAGCGGGTGAGCTGAGCGGTGAGGTGATCCCCCAACCAGGTTTCCAGATGATCCACCTCATCCAACAGAGTCGGCACCTGGCTGGGAAAGTGACCCCCCCGGCCCAGGCGATCCGCTAACCAGGCGGCCGGGGTCGTAATCAACAAACCCCGAAAAGCCGGATCGGGCCAGCGATCGCCCACATGAATCGGCTTAGTCGCCCCTAACTTCTCCTGCAGGCGGGGCAGATCAGCCATCAAAATACGTTGCTGGGTTACCTCGGGCACCACCAAAACCGCTGGCTCGGGCCATAGTAGCAAGGCCACCAGGTAGCTCAGGCGATAATCCCCCTGATAGGCCGACAGTCCGCCCACCTGCAAAAGGGCGCTGCGCCCTAACCGCAAGGCTCTGGCCACCAATCGGGCCAGGGTCAAGTGGTGGGGCCAACTGGAGTCGCCACAGTCCCGTAGAAACTCTCGCAGTTGCTGGTGAACTTGGGCCTCAATCACAACAAAGGGCGGCAGTGCCATAGCAAGGAGCCTTTATTGTCGCACAAATAGCTAGGGAAGCAGATTGGCCACCGCCGTCTCCAGGCCTTACCATAGGCGGGTGAGTCCCCAGCCAGAGGAGCCATTCCTGCCATGCACACCATTGCCATCGTTGGACTTGGTCTGATTGGCGGATCCCTGGGGCTGGATCTAAGCCGGCTGGGGCATACTGTCCTGGGTATTGCCCGTCGTCCTGAAACCGTAGACCTGGCCCTAGGGATGGGGGCCGTCCAGGAAGCGAGCACCGACCTGCGCCTGGTCAAGACCGCCGATCTGGTTTTTATCTGTACTCCCCTAGATAGGGTCGTTCCCCTGGCCCAGGAACTGATACCCCACCTGCAGGAGCCCACCATTCTCACGGATGTAGGGTCGGTGAAAGGTAGCATTGTCAGAGACTTGGAGGCAATCTGGCCCAACTTCGTCGGCGGACATCCCATGGCCGGTAAGGCCGAAGCCGGGCTGGCAGTAGCCGAAGCCCACCTGTTTCGAGGCCGTCCCTACGTGTTAACGCCTACGGAACGCACTCCTAAACCGGCTCAGAGCATCCTGGCCAACCTCATCCAGCAGTTGGAGGCTCGCCTTTACTGGTGTTCCCCTAGCGACCATGACCAGGCGGTCGCCTGGATTTCCCACTTACCGGTCATGGTCAGCAGCAGTTTGATTCAAGCCTGTCAGCAAGAGCCCCAGCCTGCTATTTTAGCGCTGGCCCAGACCCTAGCCAGCTCGGGCTTCCGTGATACCAGCCGAGTTGGCGGTGGATCGCCGGAATTAGGTACCCTGATGGCCCGATATAACCGTGAGGCCCTGCTCAGAGCGCTCACCATCTACCAGGCTGAGTTAGCCTCCCTAAGCCACCTAATCGAAAGGGAAGATTGGCCTGCCCTCCACCAGTTGCTCACCGGCACCCAGGCGGCCCGCCCAGCCTACGTGGTCCCCGAACTGGAATGGGGTGAATAAACCGGCTCCTTATCAATCATGACGGGCTCTTGATAGAGCAGGGTCGTAAAGGTTACCGTCGAACCCAACCCTTCCCCCATGCTAATAAAATGCACAGTACCCCCCATGGCTTCAACCAGGCGCTGGGAAATTGCCAAACCCAGCCCGGTGCCGCCGTATTGCCGCGTGCGTTCCCCATCCACCTGACTGAAGGTTTGAAATAAGCGATCTTGCTTTTCCAGGGACACCCCAATACCGGTGTCGGCCACGCTAATTTTGACAATTCCTGGCCAAGTCTTTCCTTGGTACTCAACCCTCTGAGGCTTCACTTCAGCGCTGATTGTCACCCCCCCTTCATGGGTAAATTTGTTGGCATTACCCACCAGGTTGAGCAGAACCTGCAAGAGCCGCTGATAATTGCCGTTAATGGTAATGTCATCCCGGGTTGCTGGCAGTAAAATGTTGAAGTAAAGCCCTTTCAATTCAGCTTGGGGGCGGGCAAAGTTTTCTAAATCCACCAAGAGTTCCCGCAGATTAACCGGCCCCATGTCAATCTGCATTTTGCCGGCTTCAATTTTGGCAATGTCCAAAACATCATTGATTAACTCTAGGAGGTGGATGGCCGATTTGTGGGCCTCTTGTAGGAAATCCTCCTGTTCCTCTGGATCATCTGCCATGCCATCCAGGATCAGTTTTAGAAAACCAATAATTCCATTCAACGGAGTTCTGAGTTCGTGGGATGTATTGGCTAGAAATTCACTTTTTAACCGTGAAGCTTCTTCGGCCTGATGCCGAGCCTCTTCCGCCTGGCGGCGGGCTTCTTGAAACTCCCGTTGCTTGTCTAGCAAATTAGTGTTGGCTTGCTGCAGCTTAATCGCCAGGGTGTTGCTCTCCGCAAACAGTTGGGCGTGGGCTAGGGCTGTGCCCACCTGATCCGCCAGATCGGTGATTAAATCCAGCTCTACCTGGGTCCAAGGGCGTCCTGCCGCCCCATAGAGCAAAATAAAACCATTGGTCTGATTTTGGTAACGGGTCGCTACCGCGACCACCGCTGTTTCAGGGACGGTTGAGCGGGAGGAGAGCACGGCCCCTGGGGCCCCAGCCGCCCGATCTAAATGAGGGTGCTCGGTAACCGGTAGGGGCTGTCCCCGCCAGGGGGATAACCCGGCCTCTCCTAGGTATTCCGCAGCCACTAGGGTCGGTTCCTGCTCAGACCCTACACTACAGACCACACAGCGTTCGACGGCGAAGAGTTCGCCCAGCCCCTCTACGGTTTGCTGCTGGATGATGGTCAAATCCAAGGTCCAGCGCACATTGCGGGTAATTTGATTGAGGCGCGGTGTGTAGGTTTGCAGTTGATTACCGGGCGTTGATGGCAACAGGGAGGGGGGCGTAGTCCCTGGCTGCACCCAACCGGGGATGGGCTCTGTACCCAGATCCAGAGAGTCCAGGGGCCTGGCCCAATAGCCCACCGCACTAATTTGAAACAGCTTACCGGCAGGATTCACTAGGGGATGCAACATCCACACTACCTCGACATTGTGAGCACCGAGGGGGCAGTGCCCCAGTAACTGAACTGGGCCAGGTGTACTCTCCAGCTGATTCAGAGCGTCTAAGAAGGCCTGGGCAGGGTAAAAGGCCACCACCTCTGAGAGTAGGCGGCCGATCCACTGGGTAGCCAGGGAAGCGGGTAGAACCGTGGGTCCAGTGGGGGTAACCGCTTTTACCACACCCGCTTGACTCAACAGAACCACCCAGGCCGATTGCCCAGGGACAGCAGTGGTTTGATCCTCAGGGGGATGGGGCGCCTGAAGCGAAATTGTCGAGGCACGGATTGGAAAACGGGAATTCATAGTTGTAGGGTACTGAAAAACCCAAATCTAGGGATTGCCAAACCAGACGGAGGTCCAAACCGGGTCGAAGATGGTCGCCCATCCACTCCCCAGGCCGTTCACCCTCGGTGGATTGACCTTGAATGCATGAAATACAGCCTAGCTACCCCCTGAATCATGCTTAGGTTACCCTCAAAGTCCCAGGGATTGCACTCCCTATCCGACTCCAGCAGCTACGACCTAATTCCCTTAATCGTTCCATTCTCCTTTTGGGGGCACCGTAGGGTTGCGTGGTAAATGCCGCACCAGATCATCTTCAGGCCGACGATCGCCCCGTAACCACTGGCGCAGTGCGACTTCAATAACTTTGCTGGGGTCGGAGGTGAGATGGTTGACCTGGGCCAGGAGTTCTTTATCTATCTGGATCGCCAACTCAACTTTTTCTGCCTGGGGCAGGGGAGCTTGGGTTAGGGGGGAGGCAACTTCATCCATAGGGCTGCAGGGACTGAGGACACAACAAAATCAAACCAACCAGGGCCAGAACTAATCCACTGGCTCAACTGCCCACAAGGAAAACCATCCCGTCTAAACCCGGGTGTTTTTCAATCATTGTGTGACTCCTTACAGTTTAGAGCTTAAAGGTTGTGGCCGGTCAGGTATGCCCCCGAAGACCGGCTCAAAGCTTAGCAATCACGGAGTTAAGCCATTACAATAGCTAGAGTTAAGCGCCCTTGATCTATCCTGGTAAGCCCTTTATGACCGAGGTTCCCGTCTCTCAGATCCGCAATTTTTCGATCATCGCCCATATTGACCATGGCAAATCGACCCTGGCGGATCGCCTCTTGCAGCGTACTGGCACCGTCAGCGATCGGGAAATGAAAGACCAGTTCCTGGATAGTATGGACCTGGAACGGGAACGGGGCATTACCATCAAACTCCAGGCTGCTCGGATGAACTATCGAGCCCGGGGCGGAAGGGACTACATCCTGAATCTCATTGACACTCCCGGTCACGTCGATTTCTCCTACGAAGTATCTCGCTCCCTGATTGCCTGCGAAGGGGCTCTGCTGGTGGTCGATGCCTCCCAGGGGGTTGAAGCGCAAACCTTGGCTAACGTTTACCTGGCCCTGGAAAATGATTTGGAAATCATTCCTGTGCTCAACAAGATTGATTTACCCGGGGCCGATCCAGACCGCATTAAGCAAGAAATCGAAGACATCATCGGGCTCGATTGCAGTAACGCTATTCTGGCTTCTGCCAAAGAGGGCATCGGCATCGATGAGATTTTAGAGTCCATCGTCTACCTGGTACCGCCGCCCCAGGATACGATCGACCAACCTCTGCGAGCGCTGATCTTTGATAGCTACTACGACAGCTATCGGGGGGTGATTGTCTATTTCCGGGTAGTAGACGGCACCCTGCGCCACAAAGACAAGGTACGGTTGATGGCCTCGGGCAAGGAATATGAGATTGACGAGCTAGGCGTATTGGCT
>DVEE01000500.1 GCA_015295885.1 Leptolyngbyaceae cyanobacterium M65_K2018_010 | reverse complement strand
GGGCAACGTTGTCGTAGTTGAGTTCATGGCGATCGTAGGCGGCCAACTCATACTCTTCAGTCATCGATAGACAATTGGTGGGGCAGTACTCGACGCAGTTACCGCAGAAAATGCAGACGCCGAAATCTATGCTGTAGTGCTTGAGGGTTTTCTTCTTAGTGGTCTTATCAAAGTCCCAGTCCACTACGGGCAAGTTGATTGGACAAACCCGCACACAGACCTCACAGGCAATGCACTTATCAAACTCGAAGTGAATGCGACCTCGAAATCGTTCTGAGGGAATCAACTTTTCGTAGGGATATTGAACCGTAATGGGACGACGACTCATGTGGTCGAAGGTTACAGACAAGCCCTGGCCGATGTATTTGGCGGCCTGGAAACTCTCCTTGGCGTAGTCACCAACCTGTTTGAGAAAACCCAGCATTGGGGAAGACCTCCAGCGTTCTAACCGTCTTTGATGTAATGAAACTGTTACCGTAACCTTCCTACACCGAACCTGAACCGATTCAGCTTTAACCTAACCGCCAAAGGCAAAGGGAAAGGCTAATTTCAAGCCGGCGGTCAGTAACAAGTTAACCAGGGAAACCGGCAGCAAAAATTTCCAGCCAAAGTCGAGGAGTTGGTCGATGCGCACCCGGGGTACAGTCCAGCGGAGCAAAATGGCAATAAATACTAGGGCATAGGCCTTGAACAGAGTCATCATAATGCCGATGGAAGCTGTGATGACCTGCAGCCAGGGAGTGGTTTCGCTGAGGCCCAGGCGCTCGGCCAGCCAGGTCACCGAAACGGGGAACTCCCAGCCACCCAGATACAAAATCGAAACAATCAGGGCTGAAAGCACTAAATTAACGTAGGAGCCAACGTAGAAAAGGCCAAATTTCATGCCGGTATACTCAGTTTGATAACCGGCCACCAGTTCCTCTTCTGCCTCAGGTAGATCAAAGGGTAGGCGTTCACATTCGGCTAGGGCGGCAATCCAAAAAATCAGAAAGCCGGCCGGTTGCCGCCAAATATTCCACCCTAGAATGCCATAGCCTGACTGTTGATTGACGATGTCAATGGTACTGAGGCTATTGGACATCAGCACCACAGCTAGCACCGCCAGAGCCATAGGAATCTCGTAACTGATGGATTGGGCGGCGGCCCTAAGCCCCCCCAGCAGGGAATACTTATTGTTAGAGGAATAACCGGCCATCAGCAAGCCGATGGGAGCGATGCTGGACAGGGCAATCCAGAGAAAAATGCCAACCCCGATGTCGGTAATCACCATGTTTTGGCCGAAGGGCACAATCAGGTAGGACAAAAACACTGGAATTACCACCAGGGCGGGCCCGAGTGTAAACAGTAGGGGATCGGCCTTAGCTGGAGTAATATCCTCCTTAAAGAGGAGCTTAATACCATCGGCTGCCGCCTGCAGAGTGCCTAAAGGACCAACGTATTCAGGACCAATCCGCTGCTAGGCCGCCGCTGAAATCTTCCGCTCTAGCCAGACGGTCACAAAAATGCTCACCGTGGCTGCCAGTAAAATCAGCACCATCGGTAGGGGGAGCCAAAGGGTTTTGGCGGCTCCGTAGGATAACCCTAATTCGGTCAATGCCCGAATAAAGCTTCCTTGCAGATCAATTCCTTGATTCATGTACCAGCCCTTCGCTGCATCATCCCTAACCATAACCCAAGTCGAGCCTAGGGGTTGCCTGGGTTTAATAAGAATATCTGGTGATCACAATTGTTTTCCCCCATAGGTTGCAGGCTGGCTGCTGAGACGGTCCGATCCCAGGCGCATCGCCCCAAACAAAAACCCCCTGGCCAAAGGACCAGAGGGGCAGGAGTTCCTGAAAATCGTCACTGAACTTATCATCCTGGTTTTTGGCTGGAGTGCCCAGGGGGGTAAGACCCATCAGTTGGGTCTGGCCAGGGGATAACCCTGCTTATCCCAAATTTGCGGCCGGTCATCCAGGTCGATGTAGGTTTGATTGTGGGGGCCCGTATAAATTTGAGTGGGGCGGAAAATGCGGTTCTCGCCCAGTTGCTCTTTCCAATGGGCTAGCCAGCCCGCCACCCGAGCAATGGCAAAGACGGGAGTAAATAAATCTACCGGGATACCCAACTTGCGATAAACCAGGCCGGAGTAAAAGTCAACGTTGGGATAAATGCCCTTATGGCCAAGCTTCTCAGAGACCACCTGCTCCATTTCCAGGGCGATCGCGTAGTACTCATCTACGCCAAACTTTTCGAAGAGCTGCTCCGCCAGCTTTTGCAGAATTGTGGCACGGGGGTCTTTAACCTTGTAAACCCGATGACCAAAGCCCATAATTTTCGATTTTTCCGCTATGCACCGCTCCACGTAGGGACGCACATTTTCGACACTGCCAATTTCCTGCAGCATCTCAATCACTTCCTCATTGGCCCCGCCATGCAGGGGACCAGCCAGAGTGCCCACCGCAGAGGCCACCACTGCGTAGGGATCGGTCAGGGTGGAGGCCGTAACCATAGCTGAGAAGGTAGAGGCGTTGATGGTGTGTTCGGCATGCAGGGTCAAACAAATGTCAAAGATGCGCGAGGCCAGGGGGTCAGGTTCTCGCTCGTTGAGCATGTAAAGGAAATTGGCGGAGTAGTCCAGGTCATCTCGAGGTTGTACCGGATCGTTCCCCTTACGCATAAGTTGGAAGGCAGCCACCATGGTAGGAATTTTGGCGAGCAATCGCACCACCGCCGACTGGATGTAAACCGGGTTATCCAGGGCCCGACGGGAATAGAACAAGCCTAGGGCTGCTGCACAGGCCTGTAAAGCATCCATGGGGTGCCCGCTCTCTGGAAAGCACTTCATCATGTCGCGGATGCGATATTTAAGGCGGCGATGGTAGCGGATTTCGTACTCAAAGGCGTCTAGTTCATGCTTGCTAGGTAGGCCGCCCCAGATTAACAGGTAGGCTGTTTCTAAAAACGTACTACGTTGAGCCAGTTCCTCGATGCGAATACCGCGGTACTCCAGAATGCCCGCCTGACCATCCACATAGCTAATGCTGGACTGGGTGGCCGGTACCCCTTCTAGGCCAGGTCTGTATTCACATACGGTCATAGATTCACTGCTCCGGATCGCTGACTTATGATTTCAACGGGGTTGACAACTCCGCCGTTATCAACGCTACCAAATTGCTGACTTGGGACTGGGGTTGGCTGAAATAGCCGTGAACCAGCGTAAGGGTCACTTTACATCAGGTTGGTCCCTCCCGGTCCGGTCCTAGGCGACGAAGTCTGCTGCTGGTGGGGGCGCCCCCCTAATCTGTGGTAATTACTACTTGTTGATGGTCGCCTAACAAAACAAGCAGCGGCGACCCCCTAATCTGTGGTAATTACGCCCTCTTCAGGATTAACTAGGCGCCAGAGTTTTTGCTTCACCTGCATGTCAAAAACCTCCCACTTCAGCCGGTTATAGTCGGAGTTTTCGTAGAAACCAGACAGGAAGCCCACGGGAATTTCAAAGCCCCCTGCCATCGATCGCCCACCGCCAAAGAATCGACCGGCGCTATCTTGACCAAAGGCCTCTTTGATGAACTCATCGGGGTCGAGGGTCAATTTATTGGTCCGTAGGGAGCCAATCACCACCTCCCGTTCTTCGTCTTCATCGTGAACAATGCCGTAGACCACGGCGGTATGGATGTTTTCCTCGGTAACCAAAAAATCCGCGGCTTGGGGGATGGCGTCGCGATCCTCGTAGCGCAGGTAGCCTACCCCAGCAATCGAGACGTTGTTTTGGACCTTACGATTGCGCAGCGATCGCTCAATCACATCCATGACCCGTTTCGAGCGAGAGGCCTGCAACACTGCGCTGAGCAACTGGCCATCGTAGAATTGGCTGAGGTAGGCCGCAGCCATAAAGTCATCGGCGGCCGCATGCATGAGTTGGTTGGTATCCGATCGCAGGCCATGCATCAGGGCGGTGGCGCACTTGGTATGTTTGCTGTTGCTGCGATCGAGCTGCAGCAGCCCCTGCTCCAGATACTGGGTCAAAATCGTCGCGGTAGCTCGAATGTGGGGGCGTAGGTCGATATATTCAGCCTCCAGCTTCGCTTGGGGAGCGTGGTGGTCAATGACTAATAGGAGCGGTATGCCCGCCTCCCGCACGGGTCGATACAACTGGCTGGTCGTGCCTTGATTATCG
>DVEE01000452.1 GCA_015295885.1 Leptolyngbyaceae cyanobacterium M65_K2018_010 | reverse complement strand
AATCCGTTAATTGATTTTTGTGGAAGCCCCAGCGCATGCTTTCGGTGAGGAACCATAAATCGTGGCTCTTGTAGGGATAGGACACGCTGCCCTTGGGATCTTTCCAGTAGAGGGGACCGTCATCGAAATTATTGAAATCGGGTTTGTTGTCGCCCATCTTGTATTTCCCTTCGTAGGGTGAGGTCAAAATAGCGGCATCAATGTTGAAATAGTTGCGTCCTGACAGGATCTGAACCACCTCAGGCCGGTTCGTTGGGTCGTCGATCCATTGCTGGGCCTCCATGATGGCCTTAAGCACTGCTTTCGTCGCTTTGGGGTTAGCATCGACCCAATCCGCCCGAATGGCCAGGTACTCTTCCGGATGGAAGGGCCAAATTTCAGCTGTCAGAGCTGCCATGAAGCCAATATCGTCAGCGACGATGCGGTAGGGCCAGGGGTCACCGGTGCTAAAGGCATCCATGGTACCGTTGCGCATTCCCTGTACCGTTTCAGCCGGGGGCACCGCAATCAGTTCAATGTCTTGATCCGGATCAACCCCCCCGGCGGCGAACCAGTAGCGGATCCAGAAGTCCTGGTTGGCGTTGGGGAAGGTATAGGCAGCTTTAAATTTGCGCCCCTGGGATTTTGGAAAACCCTTAATGAAGTCGGAGGACTTCGAGAGATCCAAGCCAATGCCCTTGCCAGCGTTCTTACCAGAGACAGCAATGCCGTTGCCCTGGGTATTGAGTTGAGCCAGTACATACATAGGCACCTTGGTGCCGTTGGTGATAATACCCTCGCTGATCAGGTGGGGCATGGGCATTTGCCATTGACCGCCATCAATGCCACCGCCACTGGAGCCAATGGTAACGTTGTCACGGGCGGAGGCCCAGCTAGCCTGCTTAGACACCTCCACATCGGTCATGCCGTACTTAGCAAAAAAGCCTTTTTCCTGGGCAATAATCAGTGGAGCCGATTCCACAATAGGAATGTAGCCGAGTTTAATGGCGGTAGTTTCGGGAGTTTCGTTCGAGGTCACCGGGCCAGGGGCTGCTGCGGTTGGGGTGGCCTCCTGGTTAGTAGAGGCTGAGGGGGGATTGCCCGCACAGCTTTTGAGCAGAATGGCCCCCGCCGCCGATACCCCAGCAGTAGCCAAAAACTTACGACGAGTGACGCGGTTAATTGCAGACATAGTACCTCCTTGCAACACTTTGTTAGAAAGCGCTGTGAACGATATGGGTGAGTGAAAAAACTTCAGGGCGCTCTAAAACTGGCCCCTTGGGTCAACCATCGGACAGCCCTACAGCGGACTGTTGGAAGAAAAAGAATTTAGTTTTATAAATTCTTAACTCTTTCTCTATGTCATTGAGTCTATACGAAAATTTCAGGCTGCGGAATACCCAAACCCCCAAAACTCAACTGCAATTTTCGATGCAAAGGATAAGTCAGACTTATTGAATAGACTTTCTGCAATAGCCTGAATCAATGTTTGAAGGTTCACTCAGTACTATGGCTAAAAGCCCCCTAGGCAGCGGTTTTCGGATGGGCCGATGCCACCTAGTCGGTGCAACCAGGGCTATGGGTTGTTGGACAAGCCATGCTGATGCTGAGGTAAAACACCTACGGAGATCGCCTTAACCGAACTCCTGTTCAATAATGCGCCAACGAATCGAAATCACTCCAGGTTCCAAGCTCAGGCGGCTGACAATTTGTTCTAAAAAAGCATCGTTGCGTTCTTGGGTCACCAGTTCTGCCTCTACCCTGACCCGGTCGGGCGTGTCCTCTCGATCTTCGCTGTAGAGCGATCGCAGTTGTAGCGTGCTCCCCCCAACCGCTTGCAGCAGTAACGCCCGAATATGAGCTTCGTCCTGGGTGCGACAAACCACATCGCAGCGATAACACAGCTCCAATTCAGTCCCTCTAAGGGGCTGCTGATTAATGCGGTATCCTAAGGGACGCAGCAGCAAGTTGGCCACCAGCACGGCCCCTGTGCCCATCCCGGCTTGAAACAGGAGCCCGGCCCCTGCTAAGGATCCGACCGCAGCGGCACACCACAGCGTGGCGGCGGTATTGAGACCGCGCACGGTCAACCCCTCCCGCAAAATGACGCCGCCCCCCAAAAAGCCAATGCCCGACACCACCTGGGCGGCAATTCGGGTCGGACTGGAATCCCCCGGCGTCAGCACTGAGAGCATGACAAATAGTGCTGCCCCCGTCGCCACCAGGGTGTTGGTGCGCAGCCCCGCCATGCGCTGTCGCCACTGGCGTTCCAACCCCAAGGCTGAACCGAGCATAAAGGCAACCAGCAGCCGCAGGGTGAACTCTGTCCAAGTCATGGTTTATGCTCCTAATCTGCATTTATGGACTGCTCATCCTGTTCGATAGTGCTAGGGCATCGTAAGGAAATCGCCCTGTGCCTTGATCCCTAACTTTCTCCAGCGGATTGCTAGGGTTTACTAGGCTGGCTGCCGACACAACGCCGAAAAGCTTTGATATCTGGTAGGTTAGCTGGGGCAATCACAGAATTCAACAAGCCCTCAATCCCCAGCTAGAGTTGGGTTCCGCTCCGCTGCACCCAACCGGCATAGGAGATGTGTCAGGCAATCAGATGATTAGGACTTTAACTAGCATAGAGGCAGAATCAAATCTTTTTGTTCTAGCGCTATGGATCATCCAGTTTCTATTCCCAGCCATGGTGCGCCCAGGCTTCGAGACGATCGCCAGGCCGCAGGGAAAGCCCTACGCCAAACCGTGCCGCGATCGCTCCATCGAGACTGGCAGCCAGCTGGCGATCGCCCTGATCCCCTGGAACTACTCGAAAAATCAAACCAGCAGCGCATTCCGGATCTAATTCCGATGCGGCACTGGCGCATGATGCAGTCTCCCTTTACCTTCTTTCGCGGCAGTGCCCTGATCATGGCGGCGGATTTAGCTACAACGCCTATAACGGGCCTGCAAGTGCAAGCCTGCGGCGATTGCCACTTACTCAACTTTGGGGGGTTTGCCACCCCCGAACGGAATCTTATTTTTGACCTGAATGACTTTGATGAAACCCTCATGGCTCCCTGGGAATGGGACGTCAAACGGCTGGTTACCAGCTTCATCCTGGCCGGTCGAGACTTGCAGTTGTCGGATCAGGCTAGTTCGGAAGCGGCCCTCGCTTCGGCCCAAGCCTACCGACTCGCGATCGCCCAGTACGGCCAGATGCGCACGCTGGAAGTCTGGTACGCCCGGCTAGATGCCCATTTGCTGATTGAACATGCCCCCGACAAAGACACCCGCAACCATTGGGAAAAAATAGCCGCCAGAGCATTTAACCGCACCTTAGATCAGGCCGTGGCGCAACTGACCGAGGTCGTGGATGGGCAGCGCTGCTTCATCGATACTCCTCCCTTGCTCTACCACCTACCCAATCAGGCCGAGTATTTTGAGCAGATTAGCGGTTTATTTGAGCAATACCGGGATACGCTCCAGGTCGATCGCCAGTTCCTACTCGATCGCTATCGCCTGGTCGATGTGGCTCTGAAAGTGGTGGGCGTCGGTAGTGTGGGCACCCATTGCGGCGTTGCCCTGTTGCTAGACGACAATGGCGATCCACTGCTGTTGCAATACAAAGAAGCCCGACCCTCGGTACTGGAACCCTATGCGGGCCAGAGTCCCTATCCCTACGAAGGACAACGCATCGTCAGTGGGCAACGGTTGATGCAGGCAGCCAGCGACATCTTTCTCGGTTGGACGACCAATGTGGAAGGGCATGACTTTTATTTCCGGCAACTGAAGGATATGAAAACCGCCATTAAGCTGAAAGGGATGTCTGCCCGCAGCCTGGAAGATTATGCCGAGATTTGTGGTGCGGCCCTGGCCCTGGGTAAAAGCGATACCTTTGATCGGGCGGTGACGGATTTTGCTGTGGCCTATGCGGATCAGGTAGAGCAAGACCACCGGGTGTTGATAGAAGCAGTACAGTCTGGTCGAATTGAGGCAAAGCCAGGCTAGGTTGCCCAATTGGTTGCAACCAGGAGTAATCGCTCGCCTACCACTCTCCAGCCAGTTCAATTTCGCACAGTTCACAGGGCAGGGTTGGATCATCGGCATCAACCACGCCCCAGAGCCGATCAGTATCCTGAGTAGGGCAAAGCCCTTCGACCTTTCCTAAAAATGAGGCCCCATCTGGCGTGCAGAGTTCAGCC
>DVEE01000497.1 GCA_015295885.1 Leptolyngbyaceae cyanobacterium M65_K2018_010 | reverse complement strand
CCCCCAAGTCGGATTGGAGTGCCCGAATTGAGAGCCTTAAACAGCAGGAGGCCGACCTTAAGCTCAGCATTGCCGACCTGCAGACCACCTACAACCGCCTCACCCAGGATCAATTCAAAAAAATTCAAAGTGATATCAGCCGCATGGTAGAGGTGGGCACCGCGGAGCTAGAGCAACGCAAGCGCACCCTGCAACTGGAAATTGAAAAGTTAGAACGGCGGCAAGAACGGATTCAAGCGGAGATGAAAACCACCTTTGCCGGGGCCTCCCAGGATTTGGCCATGCGCGTGCAAGGCTTTAAAGATTACCTGGTGGGCAGCCTGCAAGACCTGGCCACCGCCGCCGAACAGTTGAATCTAGCGCCTGCCCCGGCCTCCGCCGCCGGGCGAGCCTTACCCCCTGAGGAAGTTCCCGCCTCCCCTCGGCGTCCCAGATCCCAGACCCAGACCCCTGCCCCGCTGGGGTTCGCCGCCAATACCTTTGAAGACCAAACCGATCGCATTCGCAGTCTGCTCGATCAGTACCGCATGCGACCTGACTACTACGGCCCGGTGTGGCAGTTGCGACGCACCTTTGAACCCATCCATGCGGACCGAGTGTCCAACTGGTTTTTTGCCCAGGGGGGTCGGGGGGCCATCAAAAGCATGGGCAGCCGTCTGCAGAATGTTCTGGTCGCCTCTGCCGCCATTTCAATTCTCTATACCCTCTACGGCCACCGTCTGCGCACCCTGGTACTCTCGAATAGTCCAGAGCGCCTGGGGGAATGGCGGCGGGGGTTGCAAGATTGCCTGGGCATTTCCCGAGCTGACTTCGGCACCGGGCAGGGGGTGATGCTATTTGATGCCCCCGAGCCCTTGGCCCAGCGGGCTGAACGCATTACCGTCGAGGGCGGGCTGCCCCTGATTGTGGTGGATGAAGCCGAGGCGGTGATCAGCTTGGCGCTGCTGCAGTTTCCCCTCTGGCTGGCCTTCGCCCCAGACCCAATGAATCCTATCCAGGAGTACGACTACTTTTAGCCCAGCCTGACGGGGAACTGGAAACCGTCGATTGGACCCCGCCTAGAACACCGATACAGAAACCCAGATTGTCAGATGAGCCCTACTCCAGGCGGCTCGACCTACAGAATCATGGCAGGCTGTGTCAGGTAAAACTGAGGTGCCATCATTCAGTAGAGGCGTGGCGAGACCGCAGGTTTTCTCGAATTTGGTCCATGGCCGATGGGCCGTCGACGAGTTCACCGCGCTGGGCTGCTTCCCAGCCGATCTGGGCATCTTGCTGGAGTTCGGGAAGTCGTCCTTGATAAATGTCGTCTTGCTGGTCGAGCAAGTATATGCCTGCGGTGATGACATCTAGGGCGGATCGGTATTTGCCAGCGGCGAGCTGGCGTTGGATGACTTGCTCTAGTTCAGGGGGCAGGACGATTTGCATCGGGATGACACCAGCCTTAAATTATTTTTTGAGTTATTTCTCCCACTTTAAGGTCTCCCTCAACTCCGAGGTTACGACCGATCACTTGCTTTGTGGATCCATAGCTACTTAATCGCCCAAAACTGGCGATTTCTGTACGGCCCCTGATTCGCACTGGGTCGAATAGAACTCTCCAAGCCTATTCAACTGGGGAAATTCCTTGCCCTACTGTGACCCTGGTGACAGCAGACTCAAGCCCCTTTAGCCGACCGAGCGTAATTGATCACCAGGATATAGACGCTAATCAGCAGCACCCATAGGGGAAACAACAGAGTCACCCAACCCAGGCGATCAATATGACCGATTCTGAACAGCATAATGGCGGCAAAGCCGTACCCCAGCCAGACCATCCAGCGGGGAATGATACCCGTGCGTAGGAATAGGGTAGAGATGGAAATCATAAATACCCCAGCCATGCGAATGCCATAGGTATTGAGGGTTTCACGGGCAACGGTATAGCCCAGGTTGTGAAGAGGGGCAATCAACTCGGGGTTCGGTAGGCGGTCGGTGAGCACCAGCAGGCTACCGGTCACCGCCGAGCTGACGAACAGCATGGCCAGAAACAAAAGGCCACTGCCGAAAAAGACCGTAGCAAAGAACTGATCTTCTCGCTCTCCCAGCAGATCGCGCACGACCCCCATAAACCACAAGAAGGCAATCCCGGCAAAGGGCACCAGGTTAAGGGCCACCAGCAGGATGGGCGTTTTGGCCAGCAACCGAGCCCGATCGCTGACCAGGGTAGTGGGTGAGGCTATCAAAATCAGAACCAGACTGATGATCAGCAATACCGAAAACACAATGCCGGCGATCGCAGCGGCCTTGGGGGCTCTCAAACGGGGCCGACGGGGGCTAAGGTGATCTAGGGTCATAGCATCCTCTAGGGGGTGGTGGGCGGGGTAGCTGGGGCTGAACCCAGGGGACGCACAATCAATCGAAAGCCCAAGTGGCAGGTAGAGGTGTCGATGGGCTCGGCCATGCGGGCTGCCGGTCGATAGCGGCGGCAGTAACTGGGGGCACAGAGAAAGGATCCGCCTTTGATGACTTTACGGGGTATTTTCACCTCGGGCATGGCCGGGTCGTAGCTAGCTTCGCGATCTCCACCGCGGGGGTTGACCCGTTCTCCGCAGCAGGAATCTGGCTTGATCTGATGATGCTCTTGATACCAGTCGGTGGTCCATTCCCAGGTGTTGCCAATGATGTCATAGAGGCCATAGCCGTTGGGCGGAAACGCCCCCACCGGCGAGGTGCGTTCGTAGCCGTCGGTTTTCAAATTTTCCCAGGGGAACTCGCCCTGCCAGGTGTTGGCCATCATTTTGCCCTTGGGATGCAGCTCATCGCCCCAGGCAAATTCGGCATTCTCTAAGCCCCCCTGAGCGGCAAACTCCCACTCTGCCTCGGTGGGAATGGCCTTGCCGATCCAGGCGGCGTAGGCTTCTACATCGGCGTAGGTAACATGCACCACCGGATGATTTTCTCGCCCTTTGATGGAGCTGCCCGGGCCTTCGGGGTGGCGCCAGTTAGCCCCAGGGATGTAGGCCCACCAGTTATAGTGGCTGCCCCGATCCACCGGACGATCGGGCGGCACAAATACACAGGAGGAGGGCTGTAGCAGGTTCGGGTCAGCGCCGGGATAGTCCTCGGGGTTGGCCGGGCGTTCGGCGATGGTGACATAGCCGGTGGCTTTGACAAACTTTTGAAACTGGGCGTTAGTGACCAGGTATTGATCCATCCAGAAGCCATCCACCGTGACCCGGTGGGCCGGGGCCTCTTCGGTGTAGTGGTGGTCAGAGCCCATGGTAAACGGGCCGCCCGGTATCCACACCATGTCCTTGGCAGGGGGGCGACCGGGGGGTTTCGGCAGGGCTTGGGTGAGGGATGGCATGGGGGAGCTCCAGGGTTATCGAATCAGCATTAGGTGGGCCAACCAACGGCTATCGGAAAAGCTATCCAACAGCAAAATCAGCAGAAAGGTAAGGGGCATGGCCAAAAAGGCACCGGGCCCGCCCAACAACCACACCCACACCACAAAGGACAAAAAGACCACCGTGGGCGACAGGCTCAGCCCCCGCCCCATGAGAAAGGGGGATAGAATATTTTCCGCCAAAATATTGGCCGCCGTAAACCCGGCGATAACCACCAGCGCCATCGGCAGGCCAAACTCCGCCAGGGCCAGCAGCACTGGCGGAATGGCCGCGATCAAAATGCCGATGTAGGGCACATAGCTGAGGAAAAATAGCAGCACGCCCCACAGAACCGGGAAATCGATGCCCAGCAAGGCCAGGATGATCACCACGGCGATCGCGGTAACTCCGTTAACAATGCCCCGCAACCCAAACTGACGAATTACGCTATGGCCAAATTGGGTGAGCTTTTCGACCCCATCGGGGTGCTGGGCAAAGCTAGCCTTAAGCCGGGCCATCAGGGCTGGCCCCTCAGCTAACAGGAACAGGGTAATCATCACAATTAAAAAAAAGCTGCTGACAAAGTCGGCCAGGCCTTTCAGCAAGGTTTGGGTGACCCTGACCAGAAGACCGCTGCTAAATACCGACTGGAACTGAGGCATGGCCAGGCCGTACTGTTGTAGCCAGGCTTCTCCCTGGGCCAGGCGATCGTCCAGCTGCCCCGCATACTGGCCCAGATTGGTACTGAGCTGGGCCACCGATAGGCCGATCAAACTAAACAACAGACCAAACACCAGCAGTAGCCCCA
>DVEE01000404.1 GCA_015295885.1 Leptolyngbyaceae cyanobacterium M65_K2018_010 | reverse complement strand
ATCAGTGCCAGGCCCATGGCGATCGCTGGTTGGAGCATGTGGAGGAGCATTGGCACGAGGAAGGCAGAAGGCAGAAGGCAGAGGCAGAAGGCAGAAGTCGGGAGTCAGACTCACCCCACCCCCCCACCACCCCGCCCCTCCCCAAAATCCACCGCCCCTTCTCCGATACCCTCGCCGATGCCGAGGTCTTCCCCCGGCTGTTTCTCTCGGAATTGGCAGAGGTGAACCAGGGGCTTAACCTGGCCAGCCGTCCGGTGCCGGCGATTCCCCACCAGTTTGGCAAGTTGGCGGAAACCATTCGCCAGGAGTGCGATCGCAAGTATGGGGTCTGGCTGGTGTCGGCTCAGCCGTCGCGGTCGGTGGCGCTGTTGCAGGAGCACGACTGCCCGGCCCAGTTTATTCCCAACCCCAGGGACTTTAATGCGATCGACAAGTTACAGGGGCAGCGGGTGCCGGTGGCGGTCAAGTATTCGGGCCTAGCGGAACTGGAAGGCTTTGTGCTGCCCACCTTCCGCATCGTTGTCGTCACCGACCGGGAATTTTTTGGCCAGCACACCCTGGCCACGGGAGGCTATGTCCGTAAGCGCCGCCGCGCCGCCTCCAAGCAGGTCGATCCCAACAAGATGAAGCCGGGGGATTTTGTTGTACACCGCAGCCACGGCATCGGCAAGTTCCTCAAGCTAGAGAGTCTCACCGTTAACCAGGAAACCCGCGACTACCTGGTGATTCAGTACGCCGATGGGCTACTGCGAGTGGCGGCAGATTCGGTCGGTTCCCTCTCTCGCTACCGGGCGGCGACCGGCCAGGCGCCCGTGCTGAACAAGATGACCAGTACCGCCTGGGAGAAAACCAAGGGTAAGGCGAAAAAAGCTATCCAAAAGGTGGCGGTGGATCTGCTCAAGCTCTACGCCCAGCGGGCTAAGCTGGAGGGCTTTGCCTTTCCTGCCGACATGCCCTGGCAGCAGGAATTGGAGGATTCCTTCCCCTACCAACCCACCCCCGACCAGCTCAAGGCGGTGCAGGATGTGAAGCGCGACATGGAGAGCGATCGCCCCATGGATCGGCTAGTCTGCGGCGATGTGGGCTTCGGCAAAACCGAGGTGGCCCTGCGGGCGATCTTCAAGGCGGTGACTGCCGGTAAGCAGGTGGCCCTGCTGGCGCCCACCACCATTCTCACCCAGCAGCACTACCACACCCTGAAGGAACGGTTCGCCCCCTACCCCATTCAGGTGGGCCTGCTCAACCGCTTCCGCACCCTCCAGGAGAAAAAGGAGATCCTGCAACGGCTGAAGACCGGGGAGTTGGATGTGGTGGTGGGCACCCACCAACTGTTGGGCAAGGGAGTGGATTTTAAGGCCCTGGGCCTGCTGGTGGTGGACGAAGAACAGCGCTTCGGCGTGAATCAGAAAGAGCGGATCAAATCCCTCAAGACCCAGGTGGATGTGCTTACCCTCAGCGCCACCCCCATCCCTCGCACCCTCTACATGGCCCTGTCTGGGGTGCGGGAAATGAGCCTGATTACCACGCCGCCCCCTTCTCGCCGCCCAATCAAAACCCACCTGTCACCTCTAGATCCGGAGGCGATTCGTACCGCCATCCGCCAGGAGTTGGATCGGGGGGGGCAGGTCTTCTACGTAGTGCCCCGGGTCGAGGGCATCGAGGAAGTCTCCGCCAAAATTCGCGAGATGGTGCCCACCGCCCGCATTGCCATCGCCCACGGCCAGATGGATGAAGGGGAACTGGAATCCACCATGCTCACCTTTAGCAACGGTGAGGCCGAGATCCTGGTCTGCACCACCATCATCGAGTCGGGCCTGGATATTCCCCGGGTCAACACCATCCTGGTGGAAGATGCCCACCGCTTTGGCCTCTCCCAGCTCTACCAACTGCGGGGCCGGGTGGGTCGAGCGGGCATCCAGGCCCATGCCTGGCTGTTCTACCCCAAAAAAGCCCTCACGGACAAAGCCCGCCAGCGCCTACGGGCAATCCAGGAGTTCACCCAGCTCGGTTCTGGCTACC
This sequence comes from Leptolyngbyaceae cyanobacterium M65_K2018_010, assembly GCA_015295885.1. Classification (GTDB taxonomy): domain Bacteria; phylum Cyanobacteriota; class Cyanobacteriia; order Phormidesmidales; family Phormidesmidaceae; genus Nodosilinea. Next base: position 2,171 of record DVEE01000404.1, on the reverse strand, counting down.
AACTGGCCATGCGGGATATGGAAATTCGCGGCGTCGGCAATCTGCTGGGGGTGGAACAATCCGGCCAGATGGATGCGATTGGGTTTGATTTGTATATGGACATGCTGGAGGAGGCGATCGCAGAAATTCGCGGCCAGGACATCCCCCAGGTCGAAGACACCCAGGTAGACCTCAACGTCACTGCCTTTGTGCCCAACGACTACATCCCCGACCTGGAGCAAAAGATGAGCGCCTACCGCAGCCTCGCCGCCGCCAACAGCAAGGTGGAACTGATGCAGATCGCAGCGGATTTGAGCGATCGCTACGGCCCCATCCCCCACGCCACCGAACAACTGGTGCGGATGCTGGAACTGAAGCTGGTAGCTAAAGCGACAGGGTTCTCCTGCATTAAGCCGGAGGGCAAACAGCATGTGGTGATGGAAACCCCGATGGAGGAACCGGCCTGGAAAAAGATCAGCGAGAACCTGCCCAGCCACCTTAAATCCCGCTTTGTCTACAGCGGCGGCAAGGTGGTGGTGCGCGGGTTGGGCGTACTCAAGCCCGAAAAGCAACTAGAGAGCCTGACGGAGTGGCTGGGGTATCTGCAGGGGGCGATACCAGAACCCCTGGCGAGTTAAAGCTGGCTTTACCCAGACCCCAGAGACACTCACCTAGTGAAGGCAATACTCTTTAAGGTTCCACCACAGCGATCGCAGCCTTGACCTGCTGTTGATGCTCCCGCAGTCGTTGGTAGTGGGCTACACCCTGCTCGATCTGCGCGTCCCGAGGGGCATCAGCTTTGCCAAATACCAAACCACCGCAGAGCGAAACCCAGCCCCGCTTATCGCCCCTAAGACCTCCGAGGTTTTCAAAACCTCGGAGGTCTACTAGACTACTCACAACTCGAAAACCAACACCGCTGCTGGCGACGTGCGGGGAGTTGACATAGCGAGAGGCGGAGCGGCAATCCCACGGATTGAAGTCCCAAGAACCGCCGCGTAGAATCCGAGATTTACCCTCGTCCCCGCTCAACCAGGCGCTACCATCGGCGGGGGCGCTGTCATAGTTGCTATGCCAGTGATCCTGGCACCATTCCCACACATTGCCGTGCATATCGCTGAGGCCAAAGGCATTGGCGATGCCAAAGTGCCGGGTAACGCCCCATTATAAAGGAGGCCACCGTTACTTCATGCTTAGGTAATTCCCGCAGGTAGAATTTTTCGTAATCCTCCTCTCCTCTCTGACGAATTAGTTCTGCCTTCTCAGCTTCGGTTTGACCCATCCAAAAGGTGCCGCCGGGTATCAGCACCATGTGCAGGGGTATGGCATTGCCAACTTCGAGCAGGGGCTCGACAAAGCCACGGGCGGTGCGGGGGGTGCGGCGAAGGGTGAGGGGCATGGTAACAAGTGATCTGGCCGTAGACCTCCGAGGTTTATAAAACCTCGGAGTCTACGGCCGGTCTCTGGGAAGGCTAAAGGAATGTTGCATCCAGCCATTCTTTATGCCGCGTCGAGATCTCACATTCCAGCCAGAGCATTACTACCATCTTTATAATCGCGGCAATAATCGCAATCCCATTTTTTATGACCAGGAAAACTACCTGCACTTTTTGCGGTTGATCCGCCGCTATTTAATTGAGCAAACGCTGGATGTGTTGGCCTATTGCTTGATGCCGAATCACTATCATTTATTGGTGCAGTGTAAAACCAATGACGTGTCTGGGGCGATGATGCGGCTATCCGTGGCCTACACCAAAGCCATGAATCGGCGCTATAGCCGGGTGGGAGCTTTGTTTCAGGGACAGTTTCAGTCAATTGCGGTAGATAGTGACGAGTATCTGTACCATCTGACCCGATACATCCACTTTAACCCGGTGAAAGCCGGGATAGTGGCTCATCCCAAGGATTGGGAGTTTTCTAGTTATCGGGACTATGCTGGAATGCGAGCCGGTACCTTGCCGAAGCTGGATGTTGTACGACAGCACTTGGGGTCTGAATCCGCGCATCAGATGTTTCTGAGGCATGATGATCAGCATCGACCTGCCATGACCCAAGATTTTGCGACGAACCTGAAAGCCCTCATGTTAGATGAGTAGTAGACCTCCGAGGTTTTCAAAAAACCTCGGAGGTCTACTACGGGAAAAAAAATCGAGGCGCTGCGCGCCAAAGAGGGTAAGAGGGTAAAAGAGAGA
>DVEE01000253.1 GCA_015295885.1 Leptolyngbyaceae cyanobacterium M65_K2018_010 | reverse complement strand
CAGTAGGGAAGTACCGGCCACCGCAATCATAAAGGCTGGGAACATCAGCAGGTGGGTAATGGTGGATTCCTCATCAGCTTGCACGAACTCATACCCTGCCAAAGCAATGTTGCCGGTCACATGGGCGGTAAAAATACCAAAGAGAATAATGAAGGCAGAGGTATCCACAAACCCAGCAACCCAGCTCAGCATAAAGCCCGCTGGCCCGTCGCTAAGTAGGTAACTACCGAGGCTAAAATCAGACTTGGGAGGCGAAGTAGCGACCATGGTGAAGATTTAACAAATGAAGGAGAGAAAACATCTGGGATTTGATTTTCCCGAAGCCGTGAACTTAAAGCAGTGCCCTGTGATTGGCCTCAACGGCTTCAGGCAATCGGCTAGAGTCAACTGTGATCTGAGGGTATTACGGACCCGGGGTGACTAGAGCTAATTCTTCTCGTATTTTTCAGATTTCGGTGCAATCACCTTAACCATTTGGTAGAGGCGATCCTCACGGGTGAACCAGTCTGTCACAGGGTCACCCTCTAAACTGGAGGCCGGGTCGCCGTCCAGGTCAAGGGACAGGGTAGGCACCTGATCCGGGGAACTAAACTCATTGGTAGTGCCCCAATTGGTGATTAGGGTTAAAGCCGGGGAGCTGATTCCCTTCAGCACAATAGCTGAGCGAGGGGCTGGGTAAAGGTTGGGTAGATTAGCCAAGGTGGCAATCGCCGCAGCCCTCAATTTCTGATCATGCTCAGGGGCCTCGGCCACCAGTTCACTCACCTGAACCAGGGCATTTTGTCCCTCAATCACCGGTACCATGCCCGGAGGGGCCACCGCCTGATCAACCAAAAAGGAAGATTGGGAGAGCAAGGTGGGGGCCACCAAGCTACTTTTGCCCTTATCCTTTGTGTACTTTTCGTAATACTTGGTATAGTCTGCGCTGTCTTCCTCTGCCAACCTCGACTGAAAACTATCGTAGCTAGCCTGGCTTTGCCACTGGGTCAGTTCTAAAATGCGCTGGCCATCGACACTAGAGA
>DVEE01000344.1 GCA_015295885.1 Leptolyngbyaceae cyanobacterium M65_K2018_010 | reverse complement strand
AGTTTATAGCTTTGCTCCCCTGACGATGGTGGTCGCTGGCTTTTTGGTAGGCTTCGGTACTCGCATGGGTAATGGTTGCACCAGTGGCCACGGGGTTTGTGGGTTGGGGCGGTTGTCGGTGCGATCGCTGGTGGCGGTACTGACCTTTATGGGTACTGGCGTTATCACCGTCTTTGTGACCCGGCACCTACTGGGTCTGTAGACTTGCGCTAGTCAGCCCCTAGCAGTGGTAGTTACCACCGCTTCTGCATCATTGTGTCTGACCCATGGTTCCCATTTTTTCTGACTCCCCTCGCGATCTTTCAAGGCAGTTACTATGAAACTTCAGCAAAACCTTGTGGCCCTGATATCCGGTCTGTTGTTTGGCCTTGGTCTCGGCTTTTCGCAAATGATTGACCCTCAGCGGGTACTGGGATTTTTAGACCTGGCCGGTGCCTGGGATCCCACTCTGGCCTTTGTGATGGGTGGGGCCGTGCTGGTCACGTTGATGACCTTCCGGTTTATTTTGAAGCGGCCTCATCCGGTTTTTGCCGGTAAATTCTATGTGCCCACTCGCCAGGATATTGATTGGCCCTTGGTGCTGGGGGCTGCCCTGTTTGGCATGGGCTGGGGAATTGGCGGCTACTGCCCCGGCCCCGCCCTGACCGCTCTGGTGCTGGGTTCCCTCAACCCGGTGCTGTTTGTGGGGGCCATGATTACCGGGTCGTTGACCTATAAGTGGCTGAGCGATCGCACCCCACCCCAATCTGCCCCCATGCCAGACAGCCGGCCCAATTAGTCGCTCTGGGGCCTCGGAGGCCACCCAACAACCCTAAGAAGACTGAACTTGTTGCCGTAAGGTCTGGAATTGGCTCTATTCTGGTAAAGCATTCTTTCCTAGCCTGCACCATTTCAGTCCAGCCTTAGCTATGCAAAACTTCCTGCCCATTGCCTACTTTGAAGGTCAGTTTCGGGATTTTAACGACGCCAAACTCTCCATTGCTACCCACGCCTTGCACTATGGCACCGGCGCCTTTGGCGGCTTACGCGGTATCCCCGATCCTCAAAATAGCGGACAGGTTTTGCTCTTCCGTCTGGACCGCCACTGTCAGCGCCTGAGCACCAGTGCTCGGTTGCTCAACTATGACCTACCTGCCGATAAGATTCAGGCGGTGCTGGTGGAGTTTGTCAAACAAAATCGCCCTACGGAATCCTTTTACATTCGGCCTTTTGTCTACACCTCAGACCTGGGCATTTCTCCTCGGTTGCACAAAGTTGAGAAAAACTTCTTTGTCTATGGGCTAGAGTTGGGCGATTATCTTTCTCCGGAGGGGGTTTCCTGCCGGATTAGCTCCTGGCACCGCCAGGAAGATCGTAGTCTACCCCTGCGCGGCAAAATTAGCGGCGCTTACATCACCTCTTCCTTGGCCAAAACCGAGGCTGTCGAGTCAGGCTTTGACGAGGCAATTCTGATGAACTCCCAGGGGAAGGTGAGCGAGGCTTCGGGCATGAATGTGTTTATCGTCCGCCACGGTAAGTTGATTACCCCCGGTTACGATCAAGACATTCTGGAAGGCATTACCCGTGACAGCATTCTCACCATCGCCCGGGATATGGGTATAGAGGTGGTGGAGCGACCGGTGGATAAGTCGGAACTGATGATTGCCGACGAGGTATTTCTCAGTGGCACTGCCGCCAAGATTACGCCGGTACGTCAGGTAGAGACCTACGTCCTACCGAGTGAGCGGCCAGTAACCCATCGCCTGCGCGACACACTCACCGCCATTACCGAAGGCCGGGAAGTTGCCTATCAGGACTGGGTCTTTCCGATTCAGATTTAGGGGCGAAACCCTTCAAGTCTGACCGCTGAGACTGGCCGGGGGGAGCCTTTAATCTACCCCTTCGATGGGCGCAAACCCCTGGCGTTGGATGTTTTCGCTGACGTGGCGGGGTTCTAGGAACTGCAGCAGGTAGTCGGGGCCGCCGGCTTTAGAGCCCACTCCCGACATCTTGAAGCCGCCGAAGGGTTGGCGGGCGACGATCGCCCCGGTAATGCCCCGATTGATGTAGAGGTTGCCCACCGCAAACTCGGCCTTAACTCGCTCGATATGGGAGGGGGTGCGGGAGTAAAGGCCGCCGGTGAGACCGTAGTCAGTATCGTTGGCCATGGCCAGGGCTTCGTCGAAATCCCTAGCCCTAATCACCGCCAGGACAGGGCCAAAGATTTCTTCCTGGGCAATAACGGCACGCGAAGGCACATCGGTAAAGATCGTCGGCCCCACAAAATAGCCTGTGTCCGGGGCGGGTAGGGATAGGGCCAGGGTGGCTTCGGCCTTCCCCTTTTCGATGTACTCCTGAATTTTGGCCTGGGCCTTGGCATCTATGACTGGGCCAACTTTAGTGCTGGGCTCGATGGCTGCCCCAAGGTTGAGGGAGCGGGTCGCTTCCACCAGGCGATGAACAAAGGTGTCGTACACCGACTCCACGACAATGGCGCGGGAGCAGGCGGAGCATTTCTGGCCGCTGTAGCCAAAGGCGGAATTCACGACTCCCTGCACGGCCTGATCCAGGTCGGCGCTTTCATCGATGATGATGGCGTTTTTGCCACCCATTTCCGCTACCACCCGTTTCAGATGGCGCTGGCCTGGTCGCCACTGGGCCGCCGTGGCATAAATCCGACAGCCCACTTCCCGGGAGCCCGTGAAGGCTATCAGATGCACATTGGGGTGCTCTACCAGGTAGGCCCCCACCGTGGAGCCCTGGGCGGGGAGGTACTGGAACACGCCGGCGGGCATACCCGCCGCGATCAGGATTTCCGCTAGCTTGGCGGCAATCACCGCTGAGGTCTCCGCTGGCTTGAGGATGGTGCAGTTGCCCGTCACTAGGGCGGCGACGGTCATCCCGGTGGCGATCGCCAGCGGGAAATTCCAGGGTGAAATCACCACGGCAATACCGCGGGGGAAGTAGTGGTAGCGGTTGGTTTCACCGGGATAGTCGTAGGCGTAGCCCGCCTCCAACCGCTCCATTTCGTCCGCATAGTAACGGCAAAAGTCGATCGCCTCGGAAACCTCTGGATCGGCCTGGCCCAGAGGTTTACCCACCTCGTAGACTATCCAGGCGTTGAGTTCGTGGCGGCGGGCTTCCATAATTTCTGCGGCTCGTCGCAGAATGGCTGCCCGCTCCTGAACGGGGGTGGCGGCCCAGGCTGGAAACGCCGCCTGAGCCGCTGCGATCGCCTGGTCAGCCTGGGCCTGGCTCGCCAACCCCACTTTACCGACCAACTCGGTCGGTTGCGACGGATTCACCGAATCCACACTGGCTTCCGTAGCAACGGATTCTCCGTTGATAATCGGGTTATAGCGCTGGCCCAATTGTTGATGGACCGCTTTCAGAGCCGCCTGGGCTTCGGTGCGTTTAGTAGCAAGGGCAAAGTCGGTGTCGGGGGTGTTTGTAAAGCGGGGCGAAGGGGACTGTTCCTTCGCCTCCTGAGGGTGCTGTACGGTTCCAACCATGGCCACCTGATCCTCCTGAGCAAACTCTGGGGCGGCCAACAGTTGCTCTACCGGCACCTCTTCCTGGCTTTGCTTGAGAAAGGAACTGTTAGCCGTATTTTCTAGCAAACGACGGATTAAATAGGACATGCCCGGAATTAACTCGCCGAAGGGGGTGTAGACGCGCACCCGAAAACCTTGGTCGGCAAGGGTCCTGGCTAGTTTGTCGGCCATGCCGTAGAGCACCTGTAGCTCGATAGGGCGACGGGGGATGTTGAGGGTTTCGGCGATGGCCATGGCCTGGGCCTGGGAACGCACGTTATGACTGGCAATGGCGGCATACAAGTAGGAGTGATTTTCCAGCAACAGCCGAGTCATCCGCTCAAAGTTGGCGTCCGTAGACACCTTCTGGCTATAGACCGGGCTGGGCCAACCGTTCTGGCGAGCCGTGATAGTTTCCTGATCCCAGTAGGCTCCTTTAACTAGGCGCACGGTCACCGGGGTGCCTCGATGTTTGGCCCAAATCACCAGATCCTTGAGGTCGTCGTAGCTATCCCGCAGGTAGGCCTGTAGGGTAATGCCAATATCATCTCGGGAGCAAAACTCAGCTTCGGTTAGCAGGTCTTTGAGGATGGCCAGGGTCAGGGCTTTGTAGCGGTACTGTTCCATATCAAAGTGGACGGCCACCCCCAATTCCTGAGCCCGCCGTAGGAGGGTGCGGATGTGTTCGCTGACCTTGGCGCGGC
>DVEE01000332.1 GCA_015295885.1 Leptolyngbyaceae cyanobacterium M65_K2018_010 | reverse complement strand
ATCTTTCTGTGGCACTATCCTCACGATCGCTCGCACTGGGCGTTACCCAGCAAGTCTGGTCTTTCGGGAGCCCGGACTTTCCTCAGACCGGCTCAGGCCAGTCCGCAACCACCTGCCCTAACTCCTTCCTACCCCCAGTTTAAACCCCTAGGCAGGCTGCAACAAATCTCCCCGCACCCAGCCGGTCGTGCCCTGGTAAAGAACCTGATACCAGATGAAGCCATCCGCTGGGTTGCCCACCCGATCAACCACCTCGACGATTTCTCGGCGCGGGGCTGAAGCGAGAATTTCACTGCCCAGGCGGGGTTGGGCGCGCAGGCGGGCCGCCTGGGCCGATAGCACGATGGCCGGAGTGCCCGGGGCAAAATTATTGCCCTTAAAGGTAGAAGGACCGTTGGGAACGCCGACTACGGGATTGAAGCCCGCCTCTTTCAATACCACGGCCCCATTGACGGCCTTGATTTCTAACTCGGTTTCATAGGTGACGGTGACTGAGGCCAAGCGCTCAGCGGCGCCCATGGAGTTTTTATAAACGGTGCGATCGCGGCTACTGGGCACCAATTCCGCTGGAGAGGCGCGGACTTCCACCCGATTGAGGGTCTTGTTGTAAAGATTCATGAATAGGGCACCACCGCGGCGAAAAATTCGCACCGCCATGGTTTCAGTTTCAAAGAACAGCACTGTTTCATTAATCGGCTCCTGGGCCAGCAGGATCGGGTTAGCCCCCGGCCGGGCGAGGGCGGCCGGGGGAGGGACACTCACCCCTTGTACTGGGGTGGCCATGAGTAGTGCCATGGAGGTCAGGAATAGGCAACAACCAGAGGCTAGATTCATAGACTATGCCGTTGTTAAACAGAAACCTCAGCCAGGGGAGTCTCAAGGCCAAAACGGCCCTGCGATCGCCCCAGGGTAACCTTACTGCAAAACCTGGAGGGAGGTTAACCCAATTGGCTACGATGACTCCTAGGGGAACTTCTAGGGAACGCCCCGTCTCACCAGAACTGGATATGGTTCTTGCTCTGCTTGCCCCGCCCCCCCATTGCCGCGCCCTGATTTTTGACTGCGATGGCACCCTGGCCGACACCCTACCCATCCATTACCAGGCTTGGGCCGATGTGGTCCGCCAGTTTGGTGGCCATATGCCAAAGAGCTGGTATTTTCAACGGGTGGGCGTCTCCACCGTCGAACTGATTGATCAGCTCAATCAGAGCTTTGGCCTCAACCTTCCCATGGGGCCGGTCAAGCAGGCCAAGCATCAGCGGTTTGCCGAGCTGTTGAGCGGCGTTCAGCCCATTGTCCCAGTGGTTGAGGTGGTGTATGCCTTTGCCGGCAAGCTACCCCTGGCCGTCGCCTCCGGCGGCTCTCGCCCCAGCGTAGACCGCACCCTGGCTCACCTGGGCCTCACTGATTTGTTTCAAACCATTGTCACCATTGAGGATGTGGCCCAGGGCAAACCCGCCCCGGATCTGTTTCTAAAGGCGGCTCAGCGGCTGCAATGCCGACCCCAAGACTGCGTGGTCTATGAAGACAGTGAGGTGGGTGTGCAAGCGGCGCAAGCGGCCCAGATGGGCTGGGTGAAGGTGGCGGTTGGGGGTAGAGGGGGTGGAACCCCCGGCCTGGGGGCTTCGTCGTGAGCCGCTCAGCCGAACGGCGCAGCCCCCCCACTCCCTTCTCCCCAACTCCCTTCTCCCCAACTCCCTTCTCCCCAACTCCCTTCTTAAGGGACGTGCTCAAAATAAAAGTACCGACTCCTGACTTGAATCTGTCCCACCGACCCACCACCCCACCCACTCACGACCTATCACCACCGGGATCTTAATTTTCTCGCTGATCCCTAACGATTAATGAGCCTCACCTACTAGCCTCACCTACAGACTCACCTACTTAGGCGGGGGTCGACAGTGGATTAAGGGTCGGAGTCGGCAGGGTTGATTCTAGACGCGGGTAAAGTCTAACCCGTTCAGGCTGAATCACTGGCCTGACTACATCACCCACCGCCATCGCCGGCTTGGTTGGCAACCGGGCATAGAGGGTTTGGCCGGAGGGGGTGAGCAGGCCATACTGGTATTCCCGGCCTAGGAATTGACGACTTTTAATCCTCAGGGGGCCGCTTTCCCAGACCTCCAGGTGTAAATCCTCCTGGCGAATCATCAGCTCGCCCTGGTTGATGGCCCCATCCTCTGCGATTTCCTGAGCGGGAAGGATCCGCTCAAAGTAACCTAACTCCGTAGCCCACCCCAAACCCTGGCGGTGCGCCGGCAAAAAATTGGCCTGGGTAACAAAACCCGCAACAAAGCGGGAGGCCGGGTTATGGTAAATCTCCTCGGGGGTTCCCCACTGTTCGATGCGCCCCTGGCGCATAACCGCCAACCGGTCGGCAATGGACAATGCTTCCTCCTGATCGTGGGTGACAAATATCCCAGAAGCCTGGACCTGTTTGAGAATATCTCGCACCTCCTGGCGCAGGTAAGCGCGTACCTGCACATCCAGGTTGCTGAAGGGTTCATCCAGCAAAATCAGGGCGGGGCGGGGGGCCAGGGCTCGGGCCAGGGCTACCCGTTGTTGCTGGCCCCCGGAGAGTTCGTGGGGGTATCGGCCGGCTAAGCCGGTCAGCCCCACCAGGGCGATCGCCTCCGCCGTTACCTGATGGATCTGGGCTGGGGTTAACCGCCGTCTTCCCCAGCGGGGGTGTAATCCAAAGGCCACATTCTTTTCCACCGTCAGGTGGGGAAATAGAGCGTAATCCTGAAACACCAGGCCCACGTCGCGTTTTTCTGGAGGGAGCCAGGTACTGCCGCAAACGGTTTGCCCCGCCAAGCGAATGGTGCCAGTCTGAGGCCGTTCAAACCCCGCTATCAACCGTAGCAGAGTGGTTTTACCACAACCCGATGGGCCCAAGAGGGCCAGTAACTCCCCCTGGGCTAGAGTCAGGTTGACCCCCTCGACGGCGGCTGGCAAATTGGTTCCGTAGCCCTTAGAGAGAGCCTCCAGGCAAAGAATCGGCGGTGGGGTCATGGACAGTCCACTAGGAGCGTAGGACAGTAAAGCTCTACCAGGCATCCTACCGTTTATTGACGATGGTTTTCATTAACTAGGCGTGCCCTAGGGCGAGGACCCCGTTTTGCCCACCAAAGCCAAAACTCAGGCAGAGGACAGTTTTGACGGTTTCCGAACGGGTCTCTTGCACCAGGGCGGGGTAAATGGGCCTGCCCCGGAGTCCCACATTAGGGGGAAGTTGCCCGTAACGCAGGGCCATCAGCCCGAAAACGGCTCCCATCGCCCCGGCGGCCCCGAGGGTGTGCCCGGTAGCCCCCTTGGTGGAGCTGGCCGCTGGCTGGTGGGGCAAACATTGGGTGATCAGGGCCGCTTCCTGGGCATCGTTGAGCCGGGTGCCGGTGCCATGGGCATGCACGTAGTCCACCTGTTCGGGGCGCAACCCGCTGTGCCGTAGGCAGGCTTCTAGGGCCAGGCGGCTGCCAGTTTGTTGGGGATCGGGGGCCGTCATGTGGTAGGCATCGGCGCTAAAGCCACCTCCTAAAATGCGTCCGTAGGGCTGGGCGCCCGCCCTCCGGGCCAGCGCCGCCCCTGATTCCAAAACTAATACCGCGGCTCCCTCCCCCAGCGCTAACCCTTCTCGATCCAGGGCAAAGGGATAGCAGCCGTTGCTGGCCAGCGCCCCAATTTGCTGAAAGCCCGCCAGAGTGAGGGGGGTGATCGGGGCTTCTACGGCCCCGACCAGCACTTGATCGCACTGGCCGCGACGGATCAACTCGTAGCCCTGGAAGATGGCCCATAACCCAGTGGCGCAGGCGGCCATGGGTGCCAATAGGGGGCCGATGGCGCCAATTTGGCGGGCGATCGCGAGGGTAGCTGCGGGGGGCAAAGCGGTTAGCCAGGATCTTCCCTCGGGGGGCGTCCCCTGGGTCAGCCAAGCCTTGGATTGCTGCTCCCAAATGCCTTGAAAGCTGCGACTAGAGCCGATCACCACGCCGCAATTCGGCAACGGGGGAGAAAGACCGGCATCGGCGAGCGCTGCGGCCACCGCTGGCCTTAACAGGTCGCCCAACTGGGCTGGGTACTGGCCTACCATGCCGATGGGTAAGGGCGGTAGGTCGGCAAAGGGTTGTCGCCGGCTTAGGCCCGACTTCCCCGCTAACAGGCGGGGCCAGGTGGCCGCCAGGGAAGCACCCAAAGCACTCACCAGCCCCAGACCTGTGACATAGACCTG
>DVEE01000347.1 GCA_015295885.1 Leptolyngbyaceae cyanobacterium M65_K2018_010 | reverse complement strand
CCAACTACAAGACACCCCTGACCGGGTTCTACGGCAGCAACTGGCCCAGCAATGGATTCCTCTGCAGGAGGCGGTTAGGGCTTTTGGATGCAGCCGCCAGGAACTCCAGCACCATCTAGGTCAACGGGGCTGTGAATTTCGTGCTTCTCGACGCAGTAACCGATATTTATATCGCCGGGGCGACCTAGAAGCCCTGTATCAGGATCTTTATCCCCAGCAACTGACCCTGCCACTGCCCGCTGATTAACCACTGGTAATCGATAGCCCCTCAACCAATACAGAGGGGGTGTAGCAGGATCCATTCCAGTCTGCGTCGTTGCCCAGCTCCAGGTTATCTTTTAGGGCGGCGTAGACATTGCCAGCTACCATCGTGTCTTTAAGGCGACCGAGAATTTTCCCTTGGCGAATGTAATACCCCAGATCAATATTGACGGAAAAATCGCCGGAAATGCCAGCCCCACCACCCAGGATTTGATCGACTAAAACCCCTTCATCCAGGCTGGCGATTAACTCGGTGAGGGTGCGGCGGCCAGGCTCGATTAGGGTGTTATAAAGACTGGGGGTAGGGTAGCTGCCCAGCCCGGGTCTAAAGCCATTGCCCGTGGATCCGCCGCCCAGTTGTCGGCCAACCCGGCGATCGCAGTAAAACAAAGTCAGCACCCCCTGGTCAATGAAAACCAGGCGCTGAGTGGGAGTACCCTCGTCATCAAAGGGACAGCTAAAGGGCCCTGCCTCAGGATCTTGTAAGAGCGTAATGGCTGGAGAGGTCATCTGTTGCCCTAACCCGTCACTCCAGGGGGAGGAACGCTCTAGCACCCGTTTGCCACTGAGGGCAGTTTGCAGGGTGCCCCACAGCATATCCGCCGCTTTTGCGGTAAAAATTACCGGCTGCCGCCCACTCTTGACCGATGCAACCTGCTCTGCCCAACCCAGGCGTTGCAGAATCAAGTCTGTGAGAGAGCCAATATCCAGAGCGCCGCGACGGGTTTGGCCATCGCTAACGCTCAAAAAGTCATCGCCCCGAATCCACTCCGCCGACACATACCCACTCAGGGTAGTATCGCTATAACTGCAATCTAGCCCGCTAGTATTCAGTAACCGAGTGATTTCCACGTCACATTCCATTTCCACTTCACAGAGAACCTCTGGGTAGACGTGGCGAATCTGGTCAATTAGGTTCTGGCCCCACTCCATCAGTTGCTCCACGGAAACATCCTGGCCCAGGTCGGGGTACCGTTGGGCAGTGCCGGCGGTGATCTCGATGGTTTCAGGCTCATTTAGGGTGCTAATGGCCATGGCTCGATCCACAATGGCTTCAGCATCAACATTGCCGTAGGCCACGGCTAAGCCAGGTCGACCTTGAACCCAGAGACGCAGAGCAGTTCCCAGGGCCGCAGAACTCTCCAACTGCTTGAGGCGATTAGCTTCAAAGAAAACCGGTCGCGATCGCGATTGGGATTGTAAGACCTCTGCGGCTTCGGCCCCCCGCCGTAGGGCTAGATCTAACAGTTGCTCAGCTAGCGAATCGTCCGGTAGACCAGGCTCCATAGCGTAAGGGCAGCCGCAAGCTACCCATCCTGTGAATCAAGTCTTTCTATCATCTAGGATTGTGGTGTCGGAGGGAAGGGGCAACCCCCAAAACCTGAATGGTGGCCAGCTCGGGGAAGTTAATGAATCCCGACTCCGACTAGGAAACAGAGTTGATCGATGGATGGGGCCAGGCCAGCGCCAGAACCACTGCTTGATGCAAATCAAAAGTCATTCTAAACAAACCCAATCGGGTCAAGATCGCGGTGTTGAATTGGAAAGGAGTCGCCTCATAAAAAAGCCTGATTCAACCCCCTGGGGGAGTTTGCCCAATGACCCATTCCCTCTACATCAGCACGACCGAGGCAGGCAGTGGCAAGGCCCTCGTTTCCCTAGGCATCATCGAGTTGATTTTGCGGCGCACCACTAAGGTGCACTTTTTTCGCCCCCTGATCCTGGGCGGTGAGGACGCTGGCCTGGGCGTCCCTGATCTGGCGGGGCAGGACGAGGACATCAACCTGATTGTTAACCATTTCAAGCTCAAGCAAACCTACGAAGAATCCTACGGCCTGCTCTCCCAGGAAGCCAATGACCTGCTAGCCCAGCATCGGGCTGACGAGGCCATTGATGTCATTATCAGCAAGTTCAAAGCGCTAGAGAGCCGAGGTGATTTTCTGCTTTGTGAAGGGTCCGACTACCTGGGGGAAAATTCAGCCTTTGAGTTTAGCTTCAACCAGGAGATAGCTAAAAATCTGGGTGCTCCCATCTTAATATTGGCCCATGCCCACCAGCGCTCAGTGGAAGAAGTGATCACCCCGGTGCAGATGGCCGTTGAAGCTTACCAGGGCCACGGCTGCGACGTGGTGGGAATCATTATTAACAAAGCCGATCCAGACCATAGCGAAGCCCTCAAGGAATCCCTCTTTCAGCATTTTGGTCTGCGGGGGTGGCTGCTATCGGTGATTCCCTCCCAAAGTCGGTTGAGCAGCCCTCGCATGCGCGACATTGCGGCCCAATTACAAGCAGAAGTGCTCTACGGCCATGGGCAACTGAAGAACCTGGCCACTAACCGCATTGTCGCCGCCATGCAACTGCAAAACAGCCTCCATTGGCTGCAGCCCGATTGTTTAGTGATTACCCCCGGCGATCGGGGCGACATTATCGCCGGCATGCTCCAGGCCCATCAGTCCAGCAGCTATCCCTCCCTGGCAGGGTTGCTGTTATCCGCTGGCCTAAAACCTGATCCCGCCATCGCTCGTCTGATTGAAGGCATTGATGACCCCTTGCCCATCCTTTCGGTTAAAACCGATACCTTTACCACCGCCGCCCAGGTGAACGAGGTCCATAGCACCCTGCTGCCCGACGATCGGGAAAAAATCAATCTCTGTATTGATACCTTTGATCAGGCCGTTGACCTGGAACGCCTGGAAAAGCAGATTAGCGCCGTCAGGGTGCGGGGCATGACCCCCAAAATGTTCACCTACAATCTGATGGAACGGGCCAAGGCTAACCGTCAGCATATTGTCCTACCGGAAGCCTACGACCCCCGAATTCTCAAGGCAACGGCGATCCTTCTGAATCGGGGCATTGTGGAGGTGACCCTATTGGGCGATCGCCACGACGTTCAGCAGGTTTTGAATAAGCACGGCATAGCCCTGGATTTAGATCAACTCACCCTCACCCATCCGAGCCAGAGTGACAAACTCCAGGACTACGCCCAAACCTTTTACGAGCTCAGAAAGGCTAAGGGGGTGACCCTGGATAATGCCCTGGACGTGATGATGGACGTTTCCTACTTCGGCACCATGATGGTTTACCGGGGCGATGCCGACGGCATGGTTTCGGGGGCGGTACATACCACCCAGCACACCATCCGACCAGCTCTCCAGTTCGTGAAAACTAAACCAGGGTTTTCCGTCGTCTCCTCAGTGTTCTTTATGTGCCTGGAACACCGGGTTTTAGTCTACGGCGACTGTGCCATTAACCCCAACCCCACCGCTGAGCAACTGGCCGAGATTGCCATTTCCTCGGCCGATACGGCCGCCACCTTTGGGATCGAGCCGAAGGTGGCCCTGTTGTCCTACTCTTCCGGGGACTCGGGCCAGGGAGAAGAGGTCGAGAAGGTGCGCCTGGCCACCCAAATTGCTCGGCAACGCCGTCCCGATCTGCTCCTGGAAGGCCCGATCCAGTACGACGCAGCCGTAGACGCCGAGGTCGGATCCCAAAAAATGCGAGGATCCGCCGTCGCGGGACAGGCGACGGTGCTCATTTTCCCAGACTTGAATACGGGCAATAACACCTACAAGGCCGTCCAACGGGAAACCGGAGCGATCGCCATTGGCCCCGTCCTGCAAGGGTTGAAAAAACCTGTCAACGACCTGAGTCGGGGCTGCACCGTCGAAGATATCATCAACACCGTTGCGATTACGGCCATTCAGGCCCAGGGGCAGTAGCTGGGTCAACCTAGGGCTGATCGCTTGAGCACTGATTTTGGCCGGGCCTAGTGAGTGGCTGGGGCGGTTTTTCCAAGGGCAAAAAGTCAGCATGGGTGGGCTAAAAACCCTTTACAAAAATCTTTTTTGCAGACGATGCGGTTTTTCAATTCTGCGCTAACATCCACATGACCAAACGAGGAATTTTAGGTTGGTTCCGTCGTCATTCATTAGTGGGTTGGAGTGGTAAACATGCCGAGTTACGCCATG
>DVEE01000213.1 GCA_015295885.1 Leptolyngbyaceae cyanobacterium M65_K2018_010 | reverse complement strand
TTCGAGTGGTGGCTCTGCCCTCTCCCTCTGAGCGCGAAAAGACCCAGATGTATATTCAACGCTATATGCAGCACTTTCCCGCAGCGGGAGAGATTGTCATTTTTGATCGCAGTTGGTACAACCGGGCCGGGGTAGAACACGTGATGGGGTTCTGCACTGAGGAGGAATATACTCGCTTTTTAGAGATTGTTCCCTTTGTTGAAAAGACCATTGTTGAGTCTGGCATTCTGCTGGTGAAGTACTGGCTCGATACCACGATGGAGGTGCAGGAGGCACGGTTTAAAGAGCGCATTGAAGACCCCCGCAAACTCTGGAAACTGAGCCCGATGGATATTGAGTCCTACCAGCGTTGGTACGACTATTCTCGGGCCAGAGATGCCATGTTGGCCGCTACCGATACCCAGGATGCCCCCTGGTATATCGTTCCAGCTAACGACAAAAAACGAGCCCGACTAAACTGCATCACCCACTTTCTCAGCCTGATTCCCTATAAAGATGTCACTGGGGGCAAGGTCAAACTCGGCAAGCGCCATTTGGATGGCCAGTACGACGATAGCCTCACCCCAGAAGGGAGAAATTTTATTCCTCAGGTTTTCTGATATCCCTTTGAGATCGCTCCCGTGCAACGATCTCAACCGACCCTATCCCCAAGGCACGGATGGTTCTGAGGGTTTCCTTCAGATTCGCTGGGGCCATTCTGACCCGATCCGCGGTGACATAGACCACCGAACCGGACCAGGGATTAGGGGCTCCCGGTAGATAAAGGGCGACTTTGTCACTGCTAGAGTCGCGTTCAATTTCAAAGGCAATCTGCGAGTAATCATCAAACTGCACCACAACGGGAATAAAGCTTGCCGCGTACTCATTACTTCGCTGCAGGTTGTTGGCAAATCCCTTCACAAAAGAGTAGCCGGGCACCAGGGCCACCAGGGTGGATTCCAGACTGGTAAGTACAGATTTAATTATTGGGCTTTGGGCCAGCAACCCCAGCACAAAGGCAACCACGAGCAGCCCCAACACCACCACAAAGTTCAGCAATATCTGCCCTAGGGGGGTATCCAGCGGAAGGCCAGGATTCAACGTCTGGGCCACCTGCCGCATGATCTCCAGCAATTTACTGAGAATAATAATGACGACGGCAATCGGGATCAAAAAAAAGATGCCGCTGATGATGGTGGTTTTGAGGAAATCAGTGTTTAATGTGGGTCTCATGGAGCCAGACCTCTCTCTCTGAACTTTGATAGCATACTTTGTCCAGGGAAATCGCCAGATGAAGCATTCCCATCATGCTGGCTGGGAAGCTACGGGTGCCTGTAGAGAACCACAATCGAGATTAACGATGCCTGGCTCATGGGGGCTAAACGATTGGCCGCAGAGCGTCAGCAAACCCTTAAGAACATTCTGGAAACTGCTCTCAGACAGTTTTGGGACGCGAATACGACCCCTCGGACTCCCTTTAGGTTCCAAAAGCATCCCTTTCAGGGGCGGGGGTTGCAGTCGCATCTTGTGGAAGGCGACTGGACCAAGGTACGGGAGCAAATTTGCTAGGTGTAGCTCTAGACAGCCGGTACGGAAATCCGGTTTCTCGATCGGAGGTATGTCATGGCGTTAAAACGACGACTCAGAAACCGGACTCCTAGTACATGAAGGCAGAAGTCTGTAGGGCGTAGCCCGTGCGTAGCAGGATGTAGGGCTTTAGCCCGTGCGCAGCAGGCAGAAAGGAAATCCCCTTTTACTAAGGCTTTTCAGCCACAAAAATAGTAGCCCCATTTCCGCCGCAAGGTACTAGCTCCACGGTACCGATGCACTGGCTCCTTTATTAGCAATGTCTCCTCACCTGCGCGATTATCCATAGTGAAGGTGAGGAGGCCGCCTCCAAAGTTCCTCCCTACAACTCGTTCAACTCAGCTACTGAGCCGATTGGATTTATACCCTCCAAGTCTAGTTACGACAGCCGCGGACGCTGATGGTGTAGGCGATATTGTTTTCGCCAGCGACGCTGGTATTGATCAGAAAAGGTCGTTCACCGGTTGGAGAAACAAATCGACGGGAATAGGTTTGATTGGCTACCGGGGTTGCCGTAGTAGAAAAGACGGTTGACTGTAAGCCATCGGGATACCTAAAGTTCACCTGTATCTGATAAGACGCATTGTTTTCAGGAATAAAGGTCACTTCATAAAAATCAATGGTACCGGTGGGGGGCACGGCAAAATCCACATGAATGTTGCCTGGTCCAAAGAGCGAGAATCTAATGACCTTCCGAATTTGAGCCTGGCCCGTGGTGACCTCCAGCAAATCAGTACAGGTGTTGCTCTGGTTGGCCTGGCTAACCACCTGGGCCGGCGTATCAGCCTTGACATCGGCTCCCAGTATACCGGTGACGGAACCTAAACTAGCGAAGAGGACGAGTCCAAGTAAGTAACGTTTCTTCATGGTGTTGCAATATCCTTTCCATCTCAAGTGGTTTTGTCAGCACCTCTAGTCGCAATCAGGGCGTATATTTTAAGGCGGGAAGCCTTACAGCTAGGCTTTTCTAGCCCGCAAGGGTTTCAGCGGTTTCCAGGGTTCATTTTTCCCCGGCTTAAGTTATACCCCGCAATCAGAGGCTTTTGGGCCTTAAATTCGGCTATGTTCGGATGTCATCAGCAGACTCAAAGAACATCCTTACTTGTCCCTCAGGCTGCTTTCTTAAGCAAATAGAAATCTGCTAAAGTAACCCCGGTTTGCCTAAAATTTTAGCGCCATAGATGATCTTAATTAGCTATCCATTAGAATCCTCTACTTTGTAACATTAAATTGGTTAATATATGTCTCAACGGAGGCGTCAAGCGATTAAATGGTGCAAATGTCTTCTCGCTGAGACCCTGACTGAGTCATCCTCCTGCGTTGCGCTGTAACGCGCCCTTATTGGCTGGTTGGGGGTGTTACCCTCCATGGGCAGTCCGTGTAGAGGCGGGTGTAGCTCAGCTCCCTGGGCCACTGGTTACCAGCTATTCCCGCTGTTTGGTGTGGGTAGGGAGCTCCAGATATCGGGTCTGAGGGCGAGGGACATGAGGTAGCGATGGCTTGAAATTCAAAGTTCAAAGTTCAAGATTAGGGCTTAAGCGAAGACGGCACTGTCTGTTGGATGTGGGTGACGGCCTCGACGGGGGAGTCGGTGATGAGCAGGTCCACTTCACCTTCTGAAAAGGTGCCTTCCTTGAACATCACGTCCCGGATGGCGGCCCGGATGGGGTGCCAGTACTCACTACCCATCATCACGATGGGGAAGGCGGGCAACTTGCCGGTCTGGATCAGGGTAGCGGTTTCAAAGATTTCATCCAGGGTGCCAATGCCCCCGGGCATCAGCACAAAGCCGCAGGAGTACTTGCGTAAAATGACCTTGCGCACAAAGAAATAGTCGAAGGTTAGGGTGCGATCAACGTGGGGGTTGGGGGCTTGCTCGTGGGGTAGCACAATGTTACAGCCAATGCTTACTCCCCCGGCTTCCTTGGCTCCCCGGTTGGCGGCTTCCATAATGCCAGGGCCACCGCCGGTAATGGTGGCATAGCCCGCCTTGGCCAGCTCACTACCTAGCGATCGCGCCAGGGCGTAGTAGGGATGACCTTCGCCCAAACGGGCAGAGCCGTACACGGTGACCGCTGGCCCCAGGTTGTGGAGGGCCCGGCAACTGGTGACCAGGGATTGAAAGACGTGGTAGGCCCGATCAAAATCGGCGAGTAAATCATCGGCCCCTCGGAGCAGGGCGGCTTCGGTCAGGTCAACGGGTTGCGATTCGGGGGAATTAGCCATAGCACTTGACCATCCTGCACTGATATCTTGATCCACAGACGGCCAGTGGCATGCACAAGCCTCTAACTACTACACTAGCCTCTAACCATCAAGTTGCAGGGTGTATCTAAAGGTTAGGGGAAGGGGCAGTCCGCGATCTCGGCACTGAGGGCAAGAGATCATCCAATGCGGTCATTGGCCCAAGCTAGCCTAAGGCAGAGCCTGAGTTATGCTTTGCTGGCGCTGCGTGATTGCCACCGAGAAGTCGGCGGGCTTGTCTCCGTCAAGTAAAATCAGCGTGGTCTGTATCATTGGCGCCTGGCAGTGCTTGTGGTCGAAGGTTGGAATTAACTGGCGCCGCTATACAGCGTCCTGTTGAATGATTTGTTAGACAGGTGCTTAGGGACGTGCTCAAAATACGTGCTCAAAATAAAAGTACCGACTCCTGACTTGAATCTGTCCCACCGACCCAC
>DVEE01000467.1 GCA_015295885.1 Leptolyngbyaceae cyanobacterium M65_K2018_010 | reverse complement strand
TTCTAGCAATAGTGTTCTAGCAATAGTGTTCTAGCAATAGTGTTCTAGCAATAGTGTTCTAGCAATAGTCTCAGCGAGCATTGCCCATGCCCCCCCGAATTGCCTACCAACGCTTGATTTATCTGGGCTTGATGGGTCCGGTGCTACTATCTACAGCCTGTCAGCCCATAGCTTCGGAGGATGCCTCCAACGCCCTGGACAAAATTAACTTTGACCTCAATGAGCTAGACGACAACGGTCTGTATGGGCCACCCGATGGCCTCCGATCCCTCGACTATGAATTTTGCATTCCCGAGGGAGAGGTCTATGCCCAAGCCGTCAAAGCCATCGATCCATCCTTGAATTTCTACCCCCATAGCCGCGGTCGCATCGGCTGTACCGATGGGCAGGTTCTGGCCATCGGCAACACCCATCAGCCCAATGCCCAGGACATTTTGCTGGAGCTGGCCAATCTGGACTATATCGAACGGATTGAACCGGTGGTTTGGGAGTAGGGTAATTGGACACCTTCCATCACTAAGGCAGGCAAACGTTATGGGTAATCTTGGCGTCATCCTTCTGGCCATGCTGGGCGGCCTTGCAACGGCGCTGCAGGCCCAGTTTATGGGCCTACTATCCCTTTCCCTAGGGCCCCTAGAGAGCATCTTTATCACCTATGCCGGCGGGGCGGGGGTGGTGACGCTGGCCATGGTGCTCACCCAGGGAGGAAACCTAAAGGCCTGGTCTACGGTGCCGTGGTATGCCCTCACCTCTGGACTGATGGGTTTGGTCATTATTGGTTCAATTGGCTACGTGGTGCCCCGGTTGGGGGTGGCGGCCGGGTTCACGATTTTGGTCGCCACTCAGTTTGTGGCGGGGGCGATTATCGACCACTACGGACTGTTTGGTGCCCTGGTTCGGCCCATGGATGGGCCTAAGGTATTAGGCTTAGGGCTGTTGATGGCCGGGGTGGGATTGCTGGTTCGCTAACCCAGCCCCGGTGGGGAAGGAGCCTACTCAGGGAAGACTGGCCGGGCCAAGGGCTTAAAGACCACCAACAAAGCGGCCTGGGCTGAGACAATGGTTGGGGTCAAACTGGGTTTTGATGGCTTTCATCAGCTTGAGGGCATTACCGGAGTAACCCCATCCATCCATAGACTGTTTTACCGAGCGTGGAGCCACCAGCAAGGTCAGGTAGCCACCGGCCTGTTCGCAGTGCGATCGCAGGTCTTGAAGCCCCTCAGTCCCCCCCTCATCCCCCCCCAGGCGAAGGATGCCAATGCCGCTGCTGGCGTGAATGCGGGCCAAACAGCCGGGGGCAAGGTCGGTCAGTTTCTCCAAACAGGGCAGGGCAGCGGTAGGACGCAGGCCAATTTTAGCGATGAGACCTGGGAGAGACTTCCCCTCAGAGCTGGCGGTGGTTTCTACCCCTGGGAACAACAGGCGATTGGCCTGGTTCCACCAGGCGAGCTCAGCCTCCTGGGTGAACTCCTGGGCGGTCAAATCCGTCGGCACCATGGCCAAAAACCGATCTACCTGCTCGTCTACCCCGGCAGCCATGGATTCAAACCGAGCCACCAGGGCCATGGCCTGGACCTCACCCAAACTGCCCGCCAGAGCCGGAGAGTACCAATCTAGGGCCACGGGAGTCAGGGATGAGCGCCGCACCCGGTCACCCAGGGCTTGAATTGAGGCGGCTGGGCCCCTAACCACCACAGTTTTTGAGGCCTCCTGGATGGGAAAAAGCCGAAAGGTCACTTGAGTCATAATGCCCAGGGTGCCGTAGGATCCGGTCAATAGCTTCATCAGGTCGTACCCGGCCACATTTTTAACTACTCGCCCCCCCGCTTTGGCGATCTGCCCGTCATAGCGGACCAAGGAAAGACCAATCAGCATATCCCTCACCCCCCCGTAGCGCTGTCGCAGAGCGCCGGTATCGGCGGTGGCCACCAGACCGCCCAGGGTCGCCCGCTCCGGATAGGCCGGGTCTAGGGCTAGAAATTGGCGATGGTGGGCCAACTGGGGGGTCAGTTGGGCCAGGGTAACGCCGGCCTGGGCCGTTAAGGTCATATCGCCAACGGCATGGTCAATCACCTGATTGAGTCGAGCGGTACTAAGCACCAAGTCAACGCCCTGGCCGATCCCGCCCCAGACCAACTTACTACCGCTGCCACAGGGCAGTACCCGCCACTGGTGGCGATGGGCACAGGCCATCACCTCTGACAGTTGGGCTTCGGTGTCGGGATAGGCGATCGCCGCGGGCAGGGTATCGGCCTCCAGGGCTTCGGCCAGGAGCGCGCTCCAATCCTCAGCTAGGCGATCGCGGGTAACCACCCCCTGATCCCCCAGGAGGGACACCAGGATTGAACCGGGGTCAACCATACCTAATCAATGCTAATCGGGGTTGGGCCCGAGGTCCCAGCCGCGGACGGGGGCGCATCGGTGCGGGGAGTGCGAAACTCCTGGTAAAGGCGATCGCGCCAATCAAAAACGGCTTGGTATTCAGGCACATCGGCTAAACCCGGTACTCCCTTACCACAAATGCCCACCGGCAGGTCAACGTACTGACTGGCCGGAAACTTCAGGTACATGGTGGCGGCGGCGACGGCAAAGTCAGCCAGCGTAGGCTGGTTGCCCAATAGGTAGGGGCTGCCTTGCAGCATCAGGCAAAGGGCTTCCAGGCTTTGTTTGAGAGCGGCGGCCGCTCCTTTAATATCGTCGGGGCCAAATCCAATGCCGGTGCCGACTAAGTTCAGCACGTCCCCCGGCAGGGCGCCCACCAGGTTACGCAGCGGCTCCGGGGTAGAAGCAGGCAACAGAGCCGTGCGAAAATTGGGGTGTTGCTTAAAAGCGCCCACCATCACCTTACGGGCCTTGGGGACAATCGCCTCATCGGCCCACTCCTCGAGCGCTAGACAGAGGCCCCGCGACTTAGGATCTTCGGGTAACAGAGGACGATCCGGGTAGGTACGATCCAGATAGAGCGCAATCGCCGTCGAATCAGCAATCACCTGCTCCTTATCCTTCAGGACGGGCACCTGACGCTGGCCCGACATCTGAAAAATTTCCACCTGGCCAACGCCGGGGGTGACTTCTACCTTGCGGTAGGGAAGTTGCTTGTAGTCGAGAATCAGGCGAACTTTCTCAGAAAAGGTGGAGGCTTCAAACTGGTAAAGCGCTAGCATATATTCCCCTCAGCGGCCCTTAAAGAACTCGGGTTTACTCCTGACCCGGTATCACTCTATCGCTATTTGCCAGGTCTGCACAGGCGGAATCGATCGGTGCTTGAGTCCTCACCACCACCGACTGAAAGCCGGCGGTGGTGAGCAGCTGGCCCACGGCTAACTCGGCCCGGCGGTTGGCTTCTGCCAACACCCCCTCTGCACAGGCCGCCGCCTCAATTTTGCTGAGGGCCTCCCGCTGAGCCCGTTCCTGCAGGTCTGGCCCATCATCCGGGCCTAACCCCCAAAAGCCCCGGTCATAGTCGTATACCTGAGACTTGGCTAAATCTAGCTTGCTGTCGAGAATTTGAGGCGGCGGCAAAGTCACCTGAATCGTTCTATCGCCCTCCAACTGCCCATCGGTTACCGTAATCTGGGATAGGTCAACCCCGGCCCGCACCTCCCCGTAGGCAATATAGAGCAGATTCGTAGAGCCAATGACGTAGCCAGCCAGGGTGCGATCGCTGCGGGTAGGCACCACCGCTTCCATAGCGAAAACAGCCGTGGTCAATTCACTCGCTCCCCGCAACTGCTGGACAATGAGAGAACGCACATCTACTTGGGGTGCCGCCGCCGCAGGATCGAACATCAGCCGCGCTGCAGCCAGGAAGCGATCGCCCGACCGCCACAGACCCACGCCGACTACTAACCCCAACATCAGGATGCCACCTGCTAGCACCTGAGACACCCCCTGCACCAATCGCCAGGGGCGACCACCCGGGCTCGGCGCTTGGGATGGAGTCGTTAACCAGGGCTGAGCCTGGGGCACAGCGGGGCTATTCAGGTTGATAGGCCCCCTGGCTAAAGGCTTCGGCGGTATTGGGCGAGGCGGAAGAAAGCCCATAGGTCAATCCAAGACTACGGTTACGAGGCTAACAAATGTCCAGCAAGGTTGGAGAGGGCCGAACAGGCCACCACAATTTGGTTCAATTGTACCATTCACCTGGAGCAAGCTCCGTTGCCGCCAGCCGCCGATCAGCGTTGACATCACCTGACAACGACCCCGATGGCCCTACCAAACCAGGTCTTCCCCTGGCAGGAGGGGTGAA
>DVEE01000248.1 GCA_015295885.1 Leptolyngbyaceae cyanobacterium M65_K2018_010 | reverse complement strand
ACGCCGTCCGGGGGTGCGATCGCCTTGGTCGGGGCGTCGCCCCTCGCCGCCGCCATCCCTTGCGCAGTTCCTCTAGGCCCAGCACGAGGGGCGGGCACAGCAGCAACGCCGCCCACTGGACCGGGCTCAAGGGAGCGGTGGAAAAAATCCGTTGCAGGGGCGGCAGGGTAATAATTGCGGCAATTAGCGCCCACTCCACCGCCAGGCCCAGCCAGATCAGCGGGTTGGAGAAGAACCCCAACCGCAAGATGGAGGTTTTCTCCGAGCGGCAGGCAAAGACGTTGCCGGTCTGGCAGGCGACAATGGCCGCCAGGGTGAGGGTGGTCGCCTGCAGATAAATCGCCACCACCGGGGCAGTGGCCGTACCCGCTTGCAGGGCGGGGGTGACCGCTTGAATCCCGGGCAGGTCAAAGCCCTGGAGATGCCACACCCAGAAAAAGGCCGCCATGCCTAAAACACCTTCGATGACCCCTAGCCAGCCGTAGGCGCGCAGCAGCAGGCCCCGGTCCAAGAGGGGTTGCTCCTTGGCTCGAGGCGGTTGGTGCATGGTGCCAACTTCGGCAGTTTCGGCCCCCAGGGCCAGGGCGGGCACCATGTCGGTACCCAGGTCGATGGCCAAAATCTGCATAATCACCAGGGCGGGGGGAATTTTAAGGGCCACCATGGCCAAGAATGGCAGCAGTTCCGGCACATTCGAGGCCAGGATGTAGGTCATAA
The DNA here is from genome assembly GCA_015295885.1 of Leptolyngbyaceae cyanobacterium M65_K2018_010. GTDB lineage: Bacteria > Cyanobacteriota > Cyanobacteriia > Phormidesmidales > Phormidesmidaceae > Nodosilinea. Next base: position 3,541 of record DVEE01000248.1, on the reverse strand, counting down.
ACTTGCGGATGTTTTGGTAGATGGCGCGGCCTTCTTCGATGGCACTGACGATGGTGGCAAAGTTGTCGTCGGTGAGCACCATGTCAGCGGCTTCCCGGGCGACATCGGTGCCGTTCAGGCCCATGGCAATGCCCATGTGGGCCGATCGCAGGGCGGGGGCGTCGTTCACCCCATCGCCGGTGACCGCTACAACCGCCCCGGTGGCTTTGTAGGCTTCCACTAACCGCAGTTTGTGCTCCGGGGCCATGCGGGCAAAGACGAGGCGGGAACGGTACTTGAGGATTTGCTGGAGCTGGGCGTCGGAGAGGTGGCCCAGGGTTTCGCCGGTGATCACCCGCACCGGTTCGTGGGTGGAGTGGTCGTTGTCGAGCAGGCCAATTTGCTGGGCGATCGCCGCCGCCGTCAGGCCGTAGTCCCCCGTCACCATGGTGACGCGAATGCCCGCCCGGTGGCACTGGGCAATGGCCTCGGGCACTTCCGGGCGGGGCGGGTCAAACATGGCCACCAGCCCCACCAAGGTCAGCCCCTGTTCTAAATCCTGGGCTTTCATATCCTTCAGGTCTGTGCCACCGGGGCGCACCGCCAACCCCAGCACCCGAAACCCCTGGCGGGCCAGGGCGTCGTTGGCATCGACCACCTGCTGCCAATCGGCGTGGGTAAGGGGAGCCACGGCGCCATCCCTCAAAATGTGCTGGCAGTGGCGCACCACCTCCAGGGGGGCACCCTTGGTAAAGGCCACCAGGGCGGCATTTTGGGGAAAGGTGCCGGCCCAGAGGTCGCCCTGCCAAGCCAGCACCACGGTCATCATGCGCCGCCGCGAGTCGAAGGGAATTTCCCGCTGGCGGGGGTAGCGTTGCTGTAGCTCTTCCACATTCAGGCCCGCTTTGGCGGCGGCGACAATCAGGGCCGCCTCGGTGGGGTCGCCCATTTCCTGCCAGCGGCTGGGGGCGGTGAGGTGAATCAGCCGGGCGTTCGAGCAGAGGGCGGCCCCCGTCAACAGCAGATGGACCTTCCAGCCCAGGGGAGAATCTGGAGGGAGATGCACCCGCCCCACGGTGGGGTCGTAGCCCGCCCCAGTGACGCGCACCTGCCCCGGCAGCAGGTCCGTGTCCTCGGCGCTGGGCGGGGTGGCTGGGGTGGGGGGCAGCCACAGGTGGCGCACGGTCATTTCGTTCTTGGTCAGGGTGCCGGTCTTGTCGGTGCAGACCACGTTAACGGCACTCAGGGTTTCCACCGCTGAAAGTCTCCGTACCAGGGCATTGCGGCGCACCATGCGCTGCACCCCAATGGCCAGGGACAGGGTCACCGTGGGCAGCAGCCCCTCGGGCACCAGGGCGACAATGATGCCAATCGCAAAGATAAAACTTTCTTTGAGTTCCATGCCCACCAGCAGGGCCGTCAGGGCAAAGACCAGCACGCCCATGGCCACGGCGATCGCGGTAATCACCCGGACGATCTGGCTGACCTGTACTTCCAGGGTGCTGGGTTCTCGCTTAACCGCGGTGGTCAGGTGGGCCACCTGGCCAAACTCGGTATGGGTGCCGGTGGCATAGACTACGGCGGTGCCCCGTCCCGAGGCTACGGTCGCACCGGCTAGCACCAGGTTGCTAATTTCCGCCGGGTTAACCTTTTCCTGCGAGGGCTGCTCCCCCTGGCGCTCCAGAGGTTTACCCGCCCGAATCGGCAGGGTTTCTCGCGGGCGCACCGGGTGGGGGTTGCGGGCTACGGGCAGGGATTCTCCCGTCAGAACAGAGATATCCAGGTAGAGGCTTTCGGCGCTGATCAGACGGGCATCGGCGGAAATGCGATCGCCCTCCTCCAGTTGCATGACATCCCCCCGCACCAGTTCCCGCGCCGGAATCTGTACCCAGGTGCCATCCCGGCAAACCCGCACCTGGCTAGGCAGGACATTCTTCAGGGCCGCCAGGGCCTGCTCGGCGCGAAACTCCTGCCAAAAGCTAAACCCCGCATTAATCCAAATCACTGCCCAGATGGCCCAGCCCAGGGCCGGGGTATGGGAAATGAAGGCCAAAATCCCCGCTACCCACAGCAGCAGGGCCATAAAGTGGGTAAGCTGGTCGGTAAAGCGCAGCCATAGGGGGCGATGGGCCGGTTCCGGCAATTCATTGGGGCCAAACCGCTCTAGCCGTCGCTGGGCTTCCAGTTCGGTTAAGCCCTGGGCCGTGGTTTCTAGGGAACTGTAAACCTCCTCTAGGGAGAGCGTCCAAACCGGACGGTGGGCAGAGGAAACGATAGCCGCCGGGCTATTCAGGTTAGCCATAGAATGCACTGAACCCAACTGGGAAGCGGATCGGGGTAACCCCCCAAAAGGACCAGGGCTGACATGGGCTGGAGCTGGAGCAACCCTGGTTCCCTTCCTGTTCTCCCATAGCTTGAGCCCCAGGGACCGAACTTTAAGCTTTATTTTCCGCCCAGGGGCTCCCCAGAGCCATAACCTCTAAACCCCAGCCCACGCCTTGTCCTCTCCCCAACCTAGGAATTCTCAAGGGGAGAGCGACCATGCCCAACCTCCCGAAAAATCAGTCATGATAAAGAATCAGATCTAACGCACCGCGATACTCTCCTAGGCTGAGTGACCCATGGGCGACTTCAACATTCAGGCTCCCTTTGAACCAATGGGCGATCAACCCCGGGCGATCGCTGGGCTCACCCAATTTCTCAAGGACCAAACCCGCTACCAAACCTTGCTGGGGGCCACGGGTACGGGCAAAACCCACACCATTGCCCGAGTGATCGACCAGATTGGCAAACCCACCCTGGTACTGGCCCACAATAAAACCCTAGCTGCCCAGCTCTGCAACGAACTGCGGGAGTTTTTCCCCGACAATGCGGTGGAGTACTTCATTAGCTATTACGACTACTACCAGCCGGAAGCCTACATTCCCGTCACGGACACCTACATTGCCAAAACCGCCTCCATTAACGACGAAATCGACATGCTGCGGCACTCCGCCACCCGCTCCCTATTTGAGCGGCGAGATGTGATTGTGGTGGCCTCTATTAGCTGCATCTACGGCTTAGGGATTCCCTCGGAATACTTGAAAGCCTCCATTCCTCTGCAGGTTGGCATGGAAATCAACCAACGCCAAGTCTTACGAGATCTGGCCTCCATTCAGTACGAGCGCAACGACCTGGATCTGGGCCGGGGTCGGTTTCGGGTGAAGGGGGATGTGCTGGAAATTGGCCCCGCCTACGAAGACCGCATCATTCGGGTGGAGTTCTTCGGCGATGAAATTGACGCTATCCGCTACGTCGATCCAATTACCGGCGCCACTTTGCAGAGTATGGAGGGGCTGAATATCTACCCGGCCAAGCACTTTGTGACTCCTGAGGAACGGGTGGAAGCGGCCTGTCAGGCGATTCAGGAGGAACTCAAGCAACGTCTGGAGGAGCTGGAGAAAGAGGGTAAGCTGCTGGAGGCCCAACGGCTAGAGCAACGCACCCGCTACGACCTGGAGATGATCCGCGAGGTCGGGTACTGCAACGGCGTGGAAAACTATGCCCGTCATCTGGCTGGTCG
>DVEE01000018.1 GCA_015295885.1 Leptolyngbyaceae cyanobacterium M65_K2018_010 | reverse complement strand
GGAGGTCAACTTCAGCTTGACGGACAGTCGCTTCTGTTTGAGGTAACTGAGCCAACAGGAACTCTTTGGCTTCCCGGGCTTCTGCACGGCTAGTTGCCAGCGAGTTTTCCCGATATTGATGGATTAAGGTGTTGACAACCGATGCAGAGACTTGTGGATCAGGGTTAGTAAAGAGGATTTCAACGACGTCAGCACCGCCAATGATATTGAGCTCAAGGTTTTTATCTAAAGTTTCCGGGGTCAGGGGTTGCCCCTCATCATCTTTGAGTTCAAGGATTTCGATGGTCTTTTGGAGTAAGGGTCTAGAACGAATCACCTCAATTTGAGTCGTGAGGGGAGTTTGGTTGAAGAGGAGGGATTGGAGCTCTCTTGAGGGATCTAAAGTTTCGCCAAGGGTCGTCAATGCCGCTGTGCGGTCTACCCTGGTGAACAAGAGCTTGCCATCGGCGGTGAAGGTGGGCTGAATTTGGGTAGATGCGAAGGCGGCCAAGGCGACACAGGTGGCAAAGGCACCAGCGGCTAAAAGGCCTGACTCTCTTATGGATTGGCCCATTTGGCCAAAGTTCACATCTAGGGATGCGCGATCGCTACTGTTCATGGGATGCTGTGTCCTCTTATAGTCGTCTTTCAGGAAGATGCGTTTGTAGTTAAACCGTTCAGTGAAGGGGGTTTTCCTAATTAACTCACAGGCCTGGCCAATGCCCCGTTACCTCCTTGGGCCTATGGTGCGTCAAATCCAAAGGAACACCTGCCGCTGGGGTTGATCCAGCTGACTCGGTTTTATTGCTTGCCTTGAGAGGCTGAAAGGGATTCATGGTACAACGCACAACGGCTACTTAAGGATGGGTAAGAAGACACGGCTCCTTAATTAAGGCTATACACTCGTGACGCGCCTGCTCAGAAAGAGTTGGGAGAGTTGCCCAAAAGTTCAGATCAACGAGGGAGCGTGTGAAGCTTTCGCAAAGCCTGGCAACAATTCCCCAAATTAGATGGCAGGTCGCTCCAGTTCCAAGGTCTTGGTTTCCCTCCGGTCAACGAATAGCCCCTTTCAGGGGTTCTAGGTTACTCCACTGAGTGTGCCCAAGTTTTCGAACTACCTTGCGGAGAGGGGCGCAACAACTCTCCTATCTCACTCCCAAGTAAATCGGTCAGCGTGTGCAGTGGCTAGGTAGGCTCGGTAACCCTGCCTTGGATTCCAAGTTATCGCGCCATGGCGTCCAGTGCAATAAACTTGGATACCTTGGGCGATGAGCTGGGCTTCGACCTGGGGATCTAGGTGACGGCTGGAGGCGATCGCAACCTGCGGCTGTACGGCATGGATTAACTCCTTGGATAAGGGCCCGCCGTCCCACCACAGCACTTCGCTTCTCAGCCTATCCCTATAGGCCTTGACCAGCCACCGTTGCTCCACCTCGCTCTGTTCTGCCAGCAGCAGCCAGGTTTGCTTTCCGAAGAAGGTAAAGCGTTGTACTTCGCCCGTGATAGGAACCATGGTCTGGCGGCCCAAATTCACCAATTTTCCTGGGCTTAAGCGATTGTGGGTGCGGCTCTGGGGCATTTCTTCACCCTCAGGCTTAGGACTGTAAAAGTGGCGAATGGGGGCCTTGGCGCTGATCTGCTGCCAGTTTTCCAGATCGCTATCCGCCCCCCAGATGGCCTGGGCCAGGCGGTTCACCCCGGCCTGTCTCAGGTAAGGAAGAACTGTATAGACGGCGGTTTGCTCGGTGCCGCTGTTCACCAGCAGGGTTGAGTGCCGATCCTGGACCACCATCACCGCATCCTTATCGGCGGCCAGCACTGTTACTTCTGCCTGGGTCGCCACCCGATACCAGAGGGGACCGCAAGCTACTAACACCAGCAATAGCCCCACCAGCCAGCGACGGGATCGCCACCCCGGGTGCCAGCCGCCCAGCCCATAGAGACCATAGAGGCCAAACATTTGCAGCAGGGAGATATGGCCTGTGGCTAGGGCACTGCCGGGTAGTTTCGTTTCCCACTCCACCAGCCAGATCAGACCCTGGGTGGGGAGCTGTAGCAGGGCGGCTAGTAAACCTCCAAGATCCGGGGAGAGCAGGGCCACTAAACCGCTGGCGATGCCTCCCAGGCTGATAACCGTGACCAGGGGGGTCACCACCATATTCAAAAGGATGCTGTAGGTGGTTAGGGTATTGAAGTAGTAGAGGGACAGCGGGATAGTCCAGAGGTAGGCCGCCAGGGGAACCGCCACTAGGGTGGCGATGGTTGGGGGCAGCCACTCCAGTCGTTGGGTTAGGGACTGCACCCCGACGATCAGCCCAAAGGTGGCCATGACACTGAGACGAAACCCGATGTCGTCGATCCAGGTCGGGTTCCAGATCAGCAGGAGGGTGACGGCCAGCACCAAGCACCCTACCGGTTGCACACGACGGTCCAACGCCAGACCAATCAGAACCCCGGCTCCCATCAGAGCCGCTCGCATCACGCTGGGTTGGCCACCGGTAAGCAAAACATAGCTAGCCAGGGCCATCCCCCCGGCGATTAGCTTGGCTCGCCCAGGGTGTTTCCAGCGGCTGGATAGCTGGGGGTGGTTCATCATACCCAGCACCACCCCCAACACCAGGGAAACATGGAAGCCTGAAGCGGCCAGGGTATGGGCCAGGCCAGCCTGCATAAAGGTATCCTGCAGGTCGTAGGGAATGTTGACCGCCCGGCGACCCAGTGCCATAGCACTGACCAGGGGTCCGATTCGATCGCCTAACCCCGCCGCGTGGGCCCGAGCAATGCGCACCCGTAATCGCCAGGGGCGCCACCAGCCCGGGGAACGGCCCTTTTCAAGGGCTACCCGCTGACCGCTGAAGCCGGCATAGCAGTCGTGGTTGGCCAGGTACTGCTTGAAGTTGAAGGCGTTGGGGTTTTTGGGCAAGGCCGGGGAGTAGAGTTTGCCGGATACTTTGACCCGCTGCCCCGGATAGAGATCCTCAATGGCTGCCGCTGGAACCGTGACGTAGAGCTTACCCTGGGTGATTTCTGGGGGGCCTAAGGGGGTTTTGTCTGGGCTGAAGCGTCTGAATTGATTGACCTTGAGCCAAAACTGCCCCTTGCCCCGGCGGGTTAATCGGGGCATTTCGGTGACTTGGCCCCAAACCTCTTGCTGGGCCCCGGCCGCCTCACCCTGGGCCAGCCGATGGCTAATATCCAGGGGCGAGGGGGTGGGGTACTGCCAGCCGTAGTTGAGGATTGCCACCAGGGCAATGGCCCCTAAACTCAACCAGAGAGAGGGGGTGGGGCCAGTTTTCCAAACTGGGGGTAGGCCTATGGCCGCCAGGGTAGCCACGATTACCGAGATCGCAGCCGCGATCGCAACTCCTGCCCCTAGGCCCAAACCACCGGAGCGGACCCAGAGACTGACCACCAATAACCCCGCCCCATAGGCGGCACAGCCCCACCATCCGGCTCGAGCATCCATGGGTTTACTCTCCTAGCACTAAGCTTAGAAAGCCCGTCTAGGAACCAAAAGCCACGGTTTGAAAGCCTCTGGTTAGGGGTTGGAATCAGGGGAAGGGGTCAACTTTCCCGGTTTTTAGTTTGCTGTCGCTTTCGAGCTAACTCTTTAAGGATAATGGCCCAATCCGGTCGCATCTGCTCGAGGATGAGGATAGCCGGAATATTGTGGGATACCCAGGGATTATTGGCCTTAAGCCCCTCCAGGTCTAAAGGATAGCCCAGCCGATGGAGAGACTCTAATTGCTGTTGCTGGCGGATTTGATTGGGATGCAACTCCGGCAGGATGTTTTTCACATCGGCAATCACCGGCTGAGATGGAATGTGCTTCTGTTGATATTCGGCCAGAGCATCGGCCAGGGCGGGCGATCGCAGCCGAATTTCAGCCTGATCTCGGGCGGAAAGGCGCACATTTTTAAGGCGGTTAAAGAAATCAGCTTCGTAATTGGATAGGCGCATGGTGATCACCCCCTATATCCCCATCCTAGTCCGAGTTCGGGCAACCGGGGCTCTTTTTGTCTATTCCTGAAAGGGGTCGCCGGGGATGGGGTGGCAGCCTAGGACCTGAAGGCAGAAGTCTGTAGGGCGTAGCCCGTGCGTAGCAGGATCTAGGGCGTAGCCCGTGGGCAGCAGGCAGAAAGGGAATCCCCTTTGATCAAGGCTTTTCAGCCACACCAAGGGGAGCCCTATGGCCGCCGCAGGGTACTAGTTGAGGGTTGCTAAAAGTTGCTGTTTGGCGCTGGCCAGGGCTTCTGGCAGTTGGCTAGGCTCCCGTCCCCCGGCCTGGGCCA
>DVEE01000548.1 GCA_015295885.1 Leptolyngbyaceae cyanobacterium M65_K2018_010 | reverse complement strand
GTGGGGTGGTGGGGTGGTGTCAATAGCTTCCTCTAAATTTTTTCCTTCTTCGTTCTTTCGTGTTCGCTCTTCCCTGACTTCCTGCCAATGCTCCTCCACATGCTCCAACCAGCGATCGCCATGGGCCTGGCACTGATCCACCTCATCCACCGCCAGTAGGGTGTTCTCTGGCAGATAATCCAGCAGGGAGGCGGGGTTGGGGAAGGCGAGGCCAAGCCAGCGACGGGTGCCTTCGGGAACGATGCCGCTCGCCCACCCCTCCTGGGCGGCTTCGGAGAGTAATCCTGCTAGCTGGCCTTGCTGGCGCAGGTGCTCAAGGATCACCGGGCCATACTGGGTGGGCGTGAGGATCAGAGCGTCGATGGGGTCGAGGGAACGTTGGGTGGCGGGGTCAAATTCCCGCAGGCGTTCGAGCTCATCGCCAAACAGCTCTAGCCGCACGGGCAGTTCCGAGGCGACGGGGTAGACATCAATAATATCGCCCCGTTGGGCCCACTGGCCCTCGGTTTCCACGACAGTGACGCGCTCGTAGCCTAGCTGAGCCAGTTGCTGGCCCAGGGCTTTGAAATTCACCTCCTGGTGCTGTTGCAACCGCAGGCAGTAGGGTTCCAGGGCAGCGACGGGGGGAAGGTGGGGTTGCAGAGCCCGTTCCGTGGTGACGATGGCAATTTTGCGAGCGGCGGCGGCATCCCTTGGCAGGGCCAATAGATCCGCCAAGACCTGAAGCTGGCCCCAGGTCATTTCCGATTCCTGGTCAAAGGGGTCGTAGGGGGAGGCTTCGGAGGTGGGGTAAAAGTGGACCGTATCCCAAGCCATAGCTTCCAGTTGGGTGGCCCAACGACCCGCCTCTTCTAGAGTGGCGGTAATCACCAATAGGGGCCGCTGCTGGGCTTGGGCTAGGGCCGAGGCCACCAGTCCCTTGGGCAAGCGGGCGATGCCGTTGAGGTGTAAGCTGCCCTGCTGGTCCAGTTTGCCGAGCAGTTCGCCGGTCAGGGGAGAGCGTTGCAGAGCACGGGTAACAGAGGAGAAAGCCATAGGGGCGCCAAGGGGAAAAACGAGATGCAAAAAGAGCCCCAAACTTTGCCGTCGGGGATAAGGAAGGGGCGAGCATGGGTTAGCCTCGCCTTTACCTATTGTAATAATCGTCAGCCTACCATAGGGTTGTGTCGCAAGCCCTTGCATAGAGTTGTGTCGTAAGCCCTTGGCGAGGACACTATTGCACGCTTATCCATTGTTATTTAAGGCTAAACCAGCATGAAGTTGATGCTGAAAAGGCGATTATAGAGTTGTGATAAGGCCGGTCTATTATATTAAGAGATGATCAAGAGGCAACTAGCTGCCACCCATCAAAGATTGCAAGGTTAAAGGGTAGTAATCTGCCATGATCAGAGTTATCTGCCAAGCTTTAGATTTGACCTGTAATCGCTATGAAACCTGGCTCCCACAACAAAACGCTGTTTAGGCCTATGGGGGGACGGCAAAGAAAATCTAGTTCTTCTCCTCAGACTAGCTCCGACGCCTCTTCAGCCCTATCTGCAAACCTCATACAGATTGCTCAAAGTGATATAGAAACCCTACTGACAGGACTTAACACCTCATCTGAGGGGTTAAGCGAACTCCAGTCCAATCTTCGGCTTGGCAAGGTTGGATTGAATGAAATTGCCCATGAGAAACCACTGAAGTGGTACATCCAGTTCTTAAAAACGTTTCAAAATCCACTGGTCATTTTATTGATCACTCTAGCGGTCGTCTCCCTGATGACTGAAGACATTAAAGCGGCTGTAATCATTTTCAGCATGGTTATTTTTAGTGTCATTCTGCGCTTTTCCCAGGAGTTTCGTTCCAGTCTGGCAGCTGAGAAACTAAGGGAGATGGTACATACCACGGCTACTGTGAGCCGCCGAGATCCCCGTAAAGATATTTCTCCCGGTCTGGCAAAGGATCTGGGATTGACGCTCAACCTGGATGTTCCTGCTCGGCAAGAAATCCCGATTAAATTCCTGGTTCCTGGTGATGTGATTTTTCTGACGGCTGGGGACATGATTCCAGCGGATGTGCGATTGATTGCAGCAAAGGATTTGTTTGTAAGCCAAGGGGCCCTAACTGGAGAGTCTTTGCCTGTTGAGAAACAACCCATATTGCCCAACAATCAGGTGCGGATTCAGAACCCATTAGAGTTGTCCAATCTTTGCTTTTTAGGCACAAATGTGATCAGCGGCACCGGAACTGCCGTTGTTGTTGAAACTGGAAGTAATACTTACCTGGGTTCTCTGGCAAAGACTGTCGTGGGCCAAAAGACCATGACGAGTTTTGATAAGGGTGTGAATGATGTCAGCATGCTACTGTTGCGTTTCATGCTGGTGATGGTACCAGTGGTTTTTCTAATCAATGGCTTGATCAAAGGAAACTGGACGGAAGCTTTCTTTTTTGCCCTTTCGGTCGCGGTGGGTTTAACCCCAGAAATGTTACCTATGATCGTCACTGCAAATCTGGCGCGGGGGGCAATCGCCATGTCTGAGAAAAAAGTGATCGTCAAGAACATTGACGCAATTCAAAACTTTGGAGCAATGGATATCCTATGTACCGATAAAACAGGAACCCTGACTCAGGATAAAATTGTTTTGGAAATGCATTTGGACATCTATGGGGAAGAGAATGAAGAAGTTTTGGAATTTGCTTATCTCAATAGCTTCTACCAGACGGGCTTAAAAAATCTGCTGGATGTAGCAGTACTCGAGCACATTGAACTCCACGAATCCTTAAAAGTTGAACATCAGTTTCGTAAAATTGATGAAATTCCATTTGATTTTATACGCCGCCGAATGTCTGTTGTGGTTGAGGAAGAAAATCATCACCATGAATTGATTTGCAAAGGTGCTGTTGAAGAAGTTCTCAAGATTTGCACCCAGGTCAAGGCAACTGATCAAATCGTCCCTGTTGATGCCTCGATTCATGAACAGGTGATTCAGCTTAATCAGGAACTCAATGAAGATGGGCTGAGGGTAATTGCAGTTGCTTATAAAGAATTACCTCTGAATCAGCGCACTTACTCAATTGCGGACGAGCAAGATTTAATTTTGATGGGGTTGATTGCCTTTCTTGATCCTCCTAAAGACTCCGCTGCTCAGGCGATCGCCGCCCTCAACAACGGTGGGGTTCAAGTAAAAGTATTAACGGGCGACAACAACATCATCGCTCGCAAAACCTGTAAGGATGTGGGCTTGTACGTTCATCACACGCTTCTGGGTAGCGAAATTGAAGCCCTATCCGATTCAGAACTCGCAGAACTTGCTGAAACTACCACTATTTTTGCTAAACTCTCACCTCTACAAAAGTCCCGGATTATTCAGGTGCTTCGCCGTAAAGGTCATATTGTCGGATTTATGGGAGATGGCATCAACGATGCTGCCGCCCTGCGAGAAGCAGATGTGGGTATTTCGGTCGATACTGCTGTAGACATTGCCAAGGAATCTGCCGACATTATTTTGTTAGAGAAAAGTCTGCTGGTGTTGGAATCAGGGATTATCGAGGGTCGTAAAACCTTTGGTAATATTGTTAAGTACATAAAGATGGGTACTAGTTCTAACTTCGGCAATATGTTTAGCGTCCTAGGTGCGAGTGCTTTGCTCCCGTTTCTACCGATGCAACCCGTTCAAATCTTGCTCAACAACCTACTTTACGATTTCTCTCAAACGGGAATTCCCTTTGACCATGTGGATAAAGAATATTTGATAAAACCACGGAAGTGGCAAGTTGGGGATATTCAGAAATTCATGCTTTTCATTGGCCCAATCAGTTCTATTTTTGACTATACAACCTATGCGGTAATGTGGTTTGTTTTTCAAGCGAATACCGTTGAACAGCAAGCACTGTTTCAAACGGGCTGGTTCGTGGAAAGTTTATTGACCCAGACGTTAATTGTTCACATTATCCGCACCGCTAAAATTCCTTTACTACAAAGCCGCCCGGCATTACCCATGCTACTGGTTACCCTCACTATCATGGCAGTTGCTATATACCTGCCGTTTTCGCCAATCGCGTCTGGGTTAGGATTCGTTCCCCTACCGGCTCAATATTTCCTCTGGCTGGCGTTGATTTTATCCAGTTACTGTATACTCACCCAACTGGTGAAAACTTGGTTTGTCAGGAGGTATGGATACAACTGAGTAGATGTGGAATTACGATCTCGAGCGATCCTGACTGCCTGACACATCTCTGGAAACCCCTGGTTTCTCATGGGGGACGTTAACCCGAAAGCTCCTTCAGGCAAGCCTTCC
>DVEE01000588.1 GCA_015295885.1 Leptolyngbyaceae cyanobacterium M65_K2018_010 | reverse complement strand
CCTGAAAGAGGCTGGCATTACCGAGTTCGACACCGTGATTGTGGCGATCGGCAATTACGTGGAAGAAAGTATTATCACCACCCTCAATCTGAAAGAAGCTGGGGTTAAGAATGTGGTGGCGAAGGCCTCTTCTGAAATTCACGGCAAGTTGCTGGATCGGGTCGGGGCGGATCATGTAGTTTTTCCTGAGCACGAAATGGGCTGCGAGTTGGCCCGATCGCTGACCTCCCCCGGAATTTTGGATCGCTTTGAAATTGATCCCGATCACAGTATTGCTGAAATTATTGTGCCCCAGGCCTTTGACCAAAAGACGATTATTGATTTGGACCTCCGCAACCGCTACGAGCTGACCCTGTTGGCGGTCAGTCAAGACCAGCAACCGGACAAGTTTGAAATTAATCCCAACCCTGCTACTCGCCTTAAGGCCGGTGGGCTGATGGTGGTGATTGGCAGCAACCAGGGTCTGGAACGATTACCGGTTTAGAGGCGGTTTACCGGTAGCAGTGCCCATGCGCGTAATTGGCTTAATCAGTGGAACCTCCGTAGATGGGATTGATGCGGCCTTGGTGGAGATCGAGGGCAAAGGATACGACCTCAGCGTATCCCTGGTGGCTGGGCTGACGCAGCCCTACTCCGTCGCTTTGCGGCAGGGGATTTTACAGGTTTGTGCTGGCCAACCCATTACCCTGGCGGCCCTAGCCGACTTGGATGAGGCCATTGCCGCCGAGTTTGCCCAAGCCGCTCAAAGGCTGATCCAGCGGGCGGGGCCGGTGGATTTGGTGGCCTCCCACGGCCAGACCGTCTTCCACCGACCGGTCCATGGCGCCCCGGGTTGCCAGCCAACCCATGCCCTGGCCTATAGCCTCCAATTGGGACGCGGCGCGGCGATCGCTCGCCAAGTGGGCTTGCCTACCGTCAGCGATTTTCGCCGGGCGGACACAGAAGCCGGGGGGGAAGGCGCGCCTCTAGTGCCCATCGTCGATCTGTGTCTACTCTGCCTGAATTTCTGCGCCATCTGCATCCTATATTGGCGGCATTGGCAATGTCACCTACCTGCCTCGCTGGGCTCGGCCAGCCCAGCCCGATCCGCCGCCGGTGCTGGGTTGGGATACCGGCCCCGGCAACTCCCTCCTAGACATTGCGGTGCAGCGGTTATCCCAGGGGCGCCTGACCTACGATGTGGACGGCGGTTGGGCAGCTCAGGGCAGAGTTTGTGCAGATCTAGTGGCCAGCTGGCTCCAGCATCCCTACTTACACCAACCCCCTCCTAAATCTACCGGGCGGGAAAGCTTTGGTTGGGAGTACTTTGAGCACTGCTATGCCGCCGCCCAGCAACGGGGGCTCAGTGCTGTGGATTTAGTAGCCACTCTGACCGAATTTACGGTAGCCTCCATTGCCCAGGCCTACCACCGCTTTTTACCCGAGCTGCCCGACGCCATTCTAGTCTGCGGCGGCGGCAGTCAAAACCCGGTACTGATGCAGCGATTGCAGGCTCACTTTCCCACCCTTGCCGTCACCACCACCGATACGGCCGGGGTTTCGGCCATCTATAAAGAGGCTATGGCCTTTGCCGTGTTGGGCTATTGGCGTTGGCATCGGTTTCCCAGCAACCTGCCCGCGGTCACCGGAGCCAGTGCTGCGGTGGTGCTGGGCCACCTCACCTTTCCCGATGCTGCCAGGAATCACCACTGACCCCATGGCGCGCCTTCAGCAATAGGACGTATCCTGGAGGTGGAGTAGCGCGGTGATCATCAAACCCAGGCTCTGGGAGCAGGAGTTGACGGTAGAGACATGGTGTGAGGAATAACCTGTGGTTCACAGCTTTTTAGTTGAACCCGGACGCTGGACATTGCAAGGCAGTTGGCTCGAACGGGATCGCTTACCTACTCCAGTGAAGGGCAAGATCTTGATTGTGTTAACCCCAGACAACTGGTTTACGATGGCGATGAAATTGGTCTTGCCCAGGGATGACCAGGCCCAGGAAATGGCCCTTCAGTATCGGGGTCGGCTGATTAGCGGCAATCGCCAATACACCTTTGTGCTGCAGCATAGTCAACTGGGCCGGGTGGAGGGAGAAGGATGGGTCGCCCCCGACTCTATCATTCAGCGCTACTGGGCCCTGGACGATCGCCAACGGCGCACCGGCTTCGAAACCCTCTATCGCATCGACGAGGGACGTTACCATCTCTCTAGCGGCATCATGACCGGGCACTCGCTGACCAGTGCCATGGAAGCCACCCTCCACCTGCAAGGGGTTAGCCCCTGACTCGCCCAGGGAGAATAGAGCCCGCTTGGCAGTCCCGCCTGGAAAATGGGCATATTAATAACCATCACCCTGGCCCAGTAAAGGACGGGTAAAGATCCTGGGGAACCTGTTGCCTAGGGCTGACCGGTTGTCATAGTTCTGAACCATGGCGCGGTCTGGGAGGCCGGAATGATGGCTACAGATAACTGCCCTTTAACCCCGCTGGAGACCCCTTTGGAGCGTGTCTGCAGGTGACCTTGCCCCAGGATAGGCTGGTAACTGAGATCTATGGTGGATACAAACCTTGGCTGTAAGTTAGCCAACCGTTACGAATTAATCGAACCCCTGGGCCAGGGATCCATGGGGCGCGTGTACCTGGCTGAGGATGCCCTGCTGGGTAGTGTTAACGTGGCGGTTAAGTTTCTATCCCAGACCCTGAACAGCGATAAGATGCGCGATCGCTTCATGCGGGAAGCAATGACCTGCGCTCAATTGGGGCAAAAGAGTATCCATGTCGTGCGGGTGACCGACTATGGCGTTAATGAGGAAGGGGTGCCCTTCTACGTCATGGAGTACTTGAAGGGGCAAAGCCTCAGCAATGTCATCAATCTTCAACCTTTACCTCTGCCCAGGTTTTTAAGGCTGACGCGCCAGCTCTGCCTCGGCCTCCAGGCCGCCCATCAAGGTATTTTGCTGAAAAACCAGGTCGAACCAGCGCCCATCATTCACCGCGATATTAAACCCAGCAACATCATGATTATCCAGGATTCGACCCTGGGAGAGCTGGTTAAAATCTTAGACTTTGGTATTGCCAAGCTGATGCAAACCGGTAGCGACCAAACGAATTGCTTTATGGGCACTCTGGCCTACGCCTCGCCGGAGCAAATGGATGGCCGCGAACTCGATGGCCGTTCTGATATCTATAGCCTGGGCATCATGATGTTTCAAATGCTGACCGGTCAGTTGCCCCTGCGAGCCAGCAATCAAACCTTCGGGGGGTGGTATCGGGTGCACCAAACCGAAACCCCTAAGCGCCTGGGCGAGGTGGCCAGCCAGCTGAAAGTGCCCCGATCGCTTGAGGATCTGATTACAGCCTGCATGGCCAAGCGCCCCGAAGATCGCCCCCAAACCGTGGAGCAGATTCTGCAGGCTCTAGAGCCCCTAGAGTCCCGTTATTCCCACGGCTTTCCCATGAGTCAGCGGATTGGCACCACCCTCAATCGGGTGGCCGTTACCCGCCTACCGACCTCGGGAGAGGCCATTCAGGCAGACCAGGTTTGCAAGCTAACGGTGTGGCCAGCGGATAAACCCGTGGCTGAAATTGTCTTCCCCCAGGCTCTGCCAACCAGTCAGGGCCCGTTGGCTACCCTTTGGGCCATGATGCCCGAGGCAGAAATCAACCGTCGGTTAGTCAGTACCCGCTACAACACCTTTATTTGCACCATGTCGCCCCATCCCATGATGTTGTGGCTGACGGTGTTGTACAGCAGTAGTCATGGTCCCCGCTGGCTACCCTGCTATATCGACCTGAAAGCACCCCAGGGCCAAGCCATGGCGGCCTTGTTAGGAGAAGTGGGCACCTACAAACTGTTGCTCTTTGCCCAGGAAAATCCTCGCCGCTGCGCCCATGTGCTGAGCTGTACTATTGCTCCACCCCAGTGCAACCTTCTGCAAGAGTGGGTGATCACGGCCCGCAGCCGACCTAGTTTGGGGACAGTCAGTATGAGTCGAGAACTGTTGCGCCATGAGCTGCAGACCGCACTCAAGGATAAGGTGCTGCAAAAGCTCGAGTCTATCTATATAGATACGGGCTCAAACCTATCCGATTAAGGAATCGTCTGTCCTTGGGGTTGCCGCTGTAGGGTTAACTGGGAAAGAACAAAACCGGATGCCAACTGCGCCTCATCAGTTCCCGGGCCAGGCTAGGCACAGACCACTTGAGAAAACCGCTATGCTGACCAGGGCAGATGGCAATCGCCCCAATGTCGTGCACCTCAGCGGCGGCCATGATCTTTTCCAGGGGATCCCCTTGAACTAC
>DVEE01000505.1 GCA_015295885.1 Leptolyngbyaceae cyanobacterium M65_K2018_010 | reverse complement strand
ATTCTACCCACCCATCACCCCACCACCCTCTACCCCACCACCCTTCACCCCACCACCCTTCACCCCACCACCCTCTACCCCCTCCAGTAGTGCATACTCCACCCTGCCCCAGGTGCCATTTGCGCTCCGGGGGCGGTGAAGTGAGTGGACTTTAATTGGCGCTTTTCAGCCTCCGTTGGGAGACCCCTGCCCGCCTACTCCACTGTGACGCTCTTGGCCAAGTTGCGAGGCTGATCCACATCCAGACCGCGGCGAGCCGCGATGTGGTAGGCCAACAGTTGTAGGGGAATCACCGCCACAATCGGAGACAGCAGTTCATCCACCGGCGGCACCGGCAACAGCCGGTCGAAAATGTCGGCGGCGTGGTCATCGTCCATGGGCACGACCCCAATCAGTTGGGCATCGCGGGCCTTGGCCTCCTGGGCATTAGAGAGCACCTTGTCGTAGACGCTGCCGGGCATGGCGATCGCCACCACCGGCACCTTGGCATCCAGCAGGGCAATGGGGCCGTGCTTCATTTCCCCCGCCGGGTAGCCCTCGGCGTGGATGTAGCTAATTTCCTTGAGCTTCAGGGCTCCCTCCAGAGCGATCGGGAAGTTGATGCCCCGGCCCAGGTAGATAAAGTCCTGGGTGTCGTTAAAGTCATGGGCCAGTTCCTCAATGTAGCGCTCTTGACTTTCCAGCACCTGCTCAATGTAGGCAGGCAGTTGATGCAGTTGGTTGAGGATGGTCTCAATCGCTGGGGGCGTCAGACTTTGGCGCCGATAGGCCAGCTCCAGGGCCAGGAAGTAAAAGGCCATCACCTGGGCCGTAAAGGTTTTGGTAGCCGCCACCCCAATTTCAATGCCAGCATGGGTATCGATAATGTGGGGCACCAGACGGGCCAGGGAGCTTTCCGGGCGGTTGGTGATGCCTAACAGACGCGGCCCATAGCGGTCATCGGCGTGGGCGGCTCGGCGTTCCTGTTCCATTTCCAGCGCGGCCAGGGTATCGGCGGTTTCCCCCGATTGGGTGACGCCAATGGTGAGGGTGTTGGCAATCAACGGCGTGGGGGAGTAGCGAAATTCCGAGGCGTACTGCACCAGGGTGGGTAGCCCGGCCAGTTGTTCAATCAGGTACTTACCCACCAATCCGGCGTGCCAACTGGTACCGCAGGCGACGATTTGCACATGCTCTAACCCGTCTAGCAGGTCGGCGGGTAACTCCAGCCGAACCGGCGACTGGCTGGCTTGGTCGGCCGTCCAGCCACTATCGATGTAGGTTTCTAAGGCCGTGCGCACCACGCCGGGCTGCTCGTAGATTTCCTTCAGCATGAAGTGCTTGAACCCCTGCTTTTCGACCATGATGGGGTTCCAGTTGAGGGTGATGGGATGCTTGCGCTGGCGCTCCCCGGCGAAGTTGTACACCTCCACACCTAGGGGAGTCAGACTGGCCAGTTCGCCGTTTTCCAGGGGCAGCACAGCGCGAGTGTAGGGCACAATGGCCGGCGTATCCGAGGCGCAGAAAAATTCCCCCTGGCCAAAGCCAATCACCAGCGGGGCCTGCTGACGCACCACCACCAGCTCATCGGGGAAATCAGCGGAGATAATCGCCAGGGCAAAGGCACCCTGCAGATCTTGGCAGGCCAGGCGGGTCGCTTCTAGCAGCCGCGATCGCCCCTGGTAGGTGTCTGGGGTCTGGCCTAACTGATCCAGATAGGCAGACACCAGATGGGGCACCACCTCCGTATCCGTATCCGACACAAACTCATGTCCCTGGGCGGTGAGGCTGGCTCGCAGTTCCCGGTAATTTTCGATAATGCCGTTCTGCACCACGGCCACCCGCCCATGGGTATCGCGGTGGGGATGGGCATTGTACTCCTCCGGTTTACCGTGGGTGGCCCAACGGGTATGGCCAATCCCCAGGCGGGCCGGGTTATCAAAGCCATCTACCTTATCTTGCAGGTTTTGTAATTTGCCCTTGGCCCGCAGACAGTGGAGATCGCCCTCCAGGACGGTGGCAATACCGGCGGAGTCGTAGCCCCGGTACTCCAACTTCCGCAATCCCTCCATCAAAATTTCGGTGGCGGCCCGAGTGCCAATGTATCCGACAATACCACACATACCTGATCTCCTGACTGAGTGTTAAAGCAGAACGGTTCCAAGGAGACGATCCCTGAGTCTTTGCAATAGGATACCCGGTTGCAGGATTTTTCCGCCCCCCGCAGTACGGCAAACCCGATCAAACGGGCAGTCCAGCCTGGCCTAGGTTAGCCTAGCCCACCCACCCCAGCCCCTTCATCTGGTCAGGGCTCAGCCAACCCCGGGCCATGAGGGCCTCTACTAGAGGGAGCCCCGTGGTTTGGCGATCGTAGCGGCCTACCTCGACCTGGGCCGGGGTCAGAATGCCCTGATCCAGCAGGCGATTCAACCAGGCTTCACAGCCCTGGGCTGGGCTAGGAGGGCTGAGATCAGCGGGGGGGAATGGGGCTGTAAGGTCGGCTACGTTTTGGGCATCTCGGCTAAGCAGGGCCTTCCCACTGGGGAAAATGTACACCACTGTTTGACCGGTCTCACCCAAAACGTAGTCCGCTTCAGAAAGGAACTCCTGCATATTACGTACACAGTCCTGATGAGGTTATATCCGATACCAGTGTGTCAAGAAAATCGCCCCTGGATATAAGGCGGTTGTTAAATCTGGCCCCGACTTGGTGAAGACTGGTTCCCACTGGCGCCCGGTTACTCCTGGAGAGAGCCCGGTGGGCATAGCCGGGTCGCAGCCCCCCAGCCCGTCTGCGACCCGCCTAGCTGAATATATGATCAAGACCAGGTAAGCTACTTTGCAGCCGCCTCTTTCCGACCCTCTTTGCCAGGTCAACCCACTGTGGCCACCAAGAAACCCTCCAGTAAAGGCAGCAATAGGCCCAATCCTCCCGCTTCCCTAGGCCCTGGGGCCGCCTTCGGCGGCAGTGGGTTTAAGGTGCAGGTGTTTTACCTGGCCGCCCGCAGTAATAGCCCCAATGCCCCGCTCAAGGACGCTCTTTGGTTTGCCACCTATCCGATTATTCCGCGCATCGGCGACTGCCTATTTCGCGATGGGGTGTATTACCGGGTGGAGCGGGTGTTTTTGTACGAAAATTTAGCCGCGGGCTGGTGCGCGGATGTCGAGGTTTCCTTCTACGGACGGCGTTAGGTGACCCCCGACTAGCCCCTCGGCCAAACCCCTACAACCACCGCCGACACAGTGTTACAGAAGCATTCATGGCCAGAAGCCGTATGTTAAAGTAGGCGGGTAACATGTTTTGCTTTCGGTAGGCTGGTCAATCACAGTCTGATCTCAGTTCTCGGGTAATCGGTGTGTACCACTCCGAATCGAACTTGTCTACATTTCATGTCTAATTTGGAGTTGTGCCATGTCGATTTATGTAGGGAACCTAGCCTACGGCGCTACGGAGGGAGACATTACCGAAGTCTTCTCCGAGTATGGATCGGTAAGCCGGGTCACCGTACCCACCGATCGCGAAACCGGTCGTCCTCGGGGCTTTGCCTTCGTGGAAATGGAAAAGGAAGCTGACGAGGATGCCGCCATTGAAGCCCTCGACGGTGCGGAATGGATGGGCCGCGAACTGCGGGTAAACAAGGCCCGTCCGAAGGAAAATCGTCGAGCCGGTGGGGGGTCGCGAGGTAGCTTTGGCGGGCGTAGCAACGGTGAGGGAAGCCGCGAGTTCTCTCGCTGGTAAGGCGCTCTAAACTTCCACTTCCAAGCCTCACTGATCGAGATCCGAGGGCAGGCGAAGCGTACTTCGCCTGCTATTTTTATGCCGATTCCTATGTCCGGGTGAGGGCTAGCCCGCGATGGGGTTGGGATTGGGAAAATTTATCCTCTGGGAGCCTGGTGGGTCTCATCGGGCTACGACCAGGAGGGGGGTCACTCCAGGGACTCAGTCAATCTCTTCATTGACCGGAAAGCGATTCAGCAAATCCCTGGCCGCCCGAGCGGTAGTGCGGAGGCCATCGTCGATGTAGGGAACGTGGGGAATCTGGGACAGCACATCGAGGCTGCGGCGCAGGATGCGCACAATGTCGCCCTCGTCCAGGCTGGTGTGCTCACAGAGAGTTGCCCAGTCGACCTGCAGAGCCCACTGCTCTACCAGGGCCACCAGTTCGTACTCTAGCCAAATGGGGGCCACCACCTGGCGTCGGTGTTGCTGCTGAAACAATTGCCGGCGTAGGGAATGTAGCCCCCCCAGGACGGTCTCGACGGGGCCAGAAAGGGAATAACGACACCAGCTATCGGGGCGAGAATTCTCGGTCACCAGAGCAGCCACGGCGGCGGCCAATTGGGGTGCATCGAGGGGATCAAATTCCCCGGAGGCCAGGGCCAGGGCCAACCACAGCTCATTATCACCCCGAATCGCCGCTGCCATTTCCCCCAGTTCGGTGGGGCGGTCATGGTCCAAAGCCCCAAAGTGCCTCAAAACCTCCATAAGGTTGAGAAACTCTTGCCAGTAGCGACCGGTGTAGCGGGCCAGCTTTGCCTGGCGATCGCGCAGATCCTCCTGCAAATCGGCCAGGTGCTTCTGCCGCTTGAGCAAGGCGTTGGGGTTGGCCCACTGGCTAGCGGGGTGATGGTCCAGGGCCCGTTCTACCTGGTGGACCCGATCCAGTTGGTCTTTTACCTCTGGGGCCAGATCGGCTAAGGTCGGCGGGGTGGGCAGGGTGGCCACCAGGCTAGCGCTGTAGTGATCACCGCGGCGGTGTTGCCCCAGCACCGGCGGCAGATCAGTGGGTGGGGCCAACCGATCAACGGCCTGCAGGCGGGGAATATCGGCATGGAGGCCAACCACATCGGCGGCGGAGACCACGTACCAGAGGTTGTCCTGGGTCAGGCAGACCAGGTAGGGAAATTGCCCCGAGCCCTGGAGCTTAGTCACCAGGACTGCCGGCATCGGCTCATGGACAGGGATATGTTTGCCCTTCAGGGACAGCAAGGTGCCCGCAATGGCAAAGGGAACCATTTTAGCCACATCCTCGGCCAGCACGGCAGCGGCCTGCTGCTGCAGGGTTTTGAGCAGACGCCGTTCCTCCTTGAGGCGGCCCTTGAGCTTGGCATAGTCGGCCAGAATGGTGCTATCGATGGTGTCGAGTTGGGCTTGGTGATGGGCAATTTCCCCTTCTAGGCGGCGGATTTCCTCCTGCTGGGGCGCCAGGTGCAGGGTAGCTAGGTACTGGCCAAAGCTACGCTCAATCAGATCCTTGGCCTCGTCCAGGCTATGGGTTTGCAGTAGGTTCAGGACCATGCCATAGCTGGGGGTAAACTGGCTGACCAGAGGATCGGCGCCGGAGGTGGCCAGGTGTACGGCTTCCCGGGATCCTTCAAAGGGGCTTTCTACCGTGACCACATAGCCCTGCAGGTCCATGCCCCGGCGCCCAGCCCGGCCTGCCATTTGCAAAAATTCCGAGGCGGTCAGCAAGCGATGGCCCGTGTCGGTGCGCTTGGACAGGCTGGCAATCACCGTGGTGCGCGCCGGCATGTTAATGCCAGCGGCCAGGGTTTCGGTGGCAAAGACCACCTTAATCAATCCGGCCTGAAACAGTTCTTCTACCAACCCCTTCCAGAGGGGCAAAATGCCGGCATGATGGGCGGCAATGCCGCGGTAGAGGGGAGCAATCTGACCCGCCCGCCCGGCCTCTGGATTATCGGCTAAAAACTGGTCGATGCGTTCCTTGAGCTGGGCGGCCTCAGCCTCATTCACCAGGGAAAGGCCGCTGACCTCCTCCACCGCTTTGTCGCAACCCCGACGGCTAAAGATGAAGTAAATGGCGGGTAGCATATCCCGCTGTTGGAGTTGGCTCACCACAAAGGGCAGGCTGACTCGCCCAGATCCCCGGCGACCCGGTTGGCGTGGCAGGTGTCGTTGTTTTTTCAGTTGGGGGTTGACTTTTTTCTGGCTGCTATCCAGCAGGGGCACCAGGCGCTTGGTGGTGCAGTAGTGGAACTCCAGGGGTACGGGCCGAAAGTCGGAGTAGATTAATTCCGTGGGGCCATGGACCTGCTGCAGCCAGTCCGTGAGCTGACCGCTATTTTCCACCGTGGCGGAGAGGGCCAAGAGCTGAATTTCCGGGGGGCAGTAGATGATCGACTCCTCCCAGACCGTGCCCCGCTGACGATCGTTCATGTAGTGGCATTCGTCGAGCACTACGGCCTCCACCTGTTGCAGGGTGGTGCCGGTTTCCCCAATGCGGGTGCCGTAGAGCATGTTGCGGAAGATTTCGGTGGTCATCACCACGATCGGGGCATCCCGGTTGATGGAGAGATCCCCGGTTAGCAAACCCACCTGGTCTATCCCAAATTGCCCTCGAAAATCCCGCAACTTCTGGTTGGAGAGAGCCTTCAAAGGGGTGGTGTAAAACACTCGCTTACCGTGGGCCAAAGCTCGGTGGATGGCGTATTCGCCGACCAGGGTTTTGCCAGAGCCAGTAGGAGCGCAGACCACCACCGACTTGCCCGCCTCCAGAGCCGCGATGGCCTGGCGTTGAAAATCATCCAGGGGGAAGGGAAAGAGTAGGTCGAGATCAGGCACGGAAGAGACAACTAGGGGCAAGCGTCACTATTCTAGTGTGCCAAGCTCTGGGTAAAACGGCGGAAATCCGATTCAGAGGTACTCGGGTGCGGCCCAGGGGGCGGGTTGCCTCAAAGGATCTGGGACAGGAATTTTTGGGTACGTTCTTCCCGGGGATGGTTGAAAAACTCCTGGGGCGTGTTTTCTTCCACCAGGTAGCCCCCATCCATCAGCACGACTCGGTCCGCCACTTCGCGGGCAAAGCCGACTTCGTGGGTCACGCACACCATGGTCATGCCAGAGTCGGCCAGGGTTCTCATCACATCCAGAACCTCCCGCACCATTTCAGGGTCCAGGGCGGAGGTGGGTTCGTCGAACAGCATGACTTTCGGCTGCATTGCTAAGGAGCGGGCGATCGCCACCCGCTGCTGCTGCCCACCGGACAACTGACCGGGAAACTTGTGGGCCTGTTCTAAAATTCCCACCCGCTCCAACAGTTGCATGGCCACCTCCTGGGCTTTGGCCTTGGGCCAGCGGCGCACCCAAATGGGGGCCAGGGTAACGTTCTGCAACACCGTCAGGTGGGGGAACAGGTTGAACTGCTGAAACACCATGCCCACTTCCCGCCGAATGGCTTCAATGT
This sequence comes from Leptolyngbyaceae cyanobacterium M65_K2018_010, assembly GCA_015295885.1. GTDB lineage: Bacteria > Cyanobacteriota > Cyanobacteriia > Phormidesmidales > Phormidesmidaceae > Nodosilinea. Next base: position 7,942 of record DVEE01000505.1, on the reverse strand, counting down.
TTTTCAGGTCGTGGGAAATCGTAATGCCGTCCACTTCAATGGTGCCTTTTTGGTAGGGTTCCAGGGCGTTAAAGGTGCGGATAAAAGTAGACTTGCCCGACCCAGAGGGGCCCATGATCACTAGCACTTCCCCCTTGTGAACCGTTAAGCTCACCCCTTTCAGGACGTGGAAGCCATTGTCGTACCACTTCTCCACGTCGCGGGCTACAATCACGGGCTCTGTGCCACCTTGCTGGGCTGATGATGGTTCGGTCTGAAACTGTCTCATGAACTTTATCCCTCTCAGTGGCGTCCCAATTGAGTTGCTAACGTGAGTTGCTAACGACTGATCCTTGTAGCTTCAAGCTAACGACTGTCCGTTCACCCAGTTCCCCCGGCCTCCTGGTGAGCAGACCCAGGGGTAATGTTATTTTGCCTTAACCCTACGGGGGTTTGAGCCCCTGGACTGTTAACTGTTACACGCCGAGGCGGAAAGGCAACGGACCAAGTTTGGCCCAGGCCGTCCCTAACGCTCTGTATTCAACTTCTCCTCCAACTTGCGACTGCCCAGGGCCATGGCATAGCAGAACACCCAATAGATAACAGCCAGAAACAGGTAGACTTCGGCATAGCGACCCAGGTAGGCGGGGTTGGCCAGCACCGATCGCCCAATCCCCAACAATTCCGCCAGACCCACGATTGACAGTAAGGTCGTATCCTGAAACAGGCTAATGAACTGTCCCACAATTGCTGGGATAGCGATTTTAAGCGCCTGGGGCAAGACAATCAGGCCCAGGGTCAAAGGCGTATTCAGCCCTAGGGACATGGCCGCTTCCCGCTGACCGCGGGGCACCGCCTGCAGCCCCGCCCGCACATTTTCGGCCAGGTAGGCGGCGCTAAATAGGGCTAGGGCAATCACCGCCCGCAGTACCCGGTCAGGTCGGGAACCGACGGGCAAAAACAGGGGAATCATCACCTGGCCCATAAACAAAAAGGCCACCAGGGGGACACCCCGCACCACCTCGATGTAGGCGGTGGAGAGCCACCGTACCACCGGTAAGGCACTGCGCCGCCCCAGGGCCAGCAACAGCCCCAGGGGAAAGCACAGGGCAATGCCGCTGATGGCCGCCAACAGGGTGAGCAGTAACCCGCCCCAATCATTGGTGGAAACCCGGGTCAGCCCCAGGCCGCCACCTATCAGCCACAGGGCCACAAAGTAGGATAAAAACCAAGCCAGGGAGATCCATTTACCCACCCCAGGGAACCGACGCCCCCCCTGCCGCCCCACAGCGGCCATCGCCGCCACTAGGGCCACCAGGGGCAGGAGCTTTAGGGCACTGGGTCGGGTGGGGGGAAACAGCACGATGAAGGCGCCGATCGCCGCCAAACCCAGCCGCACATTGCGACTAAACAGAATCGACACATTTCGGGCCAGCACCCCCCAGGACAAGCCAGCCAGGGCACAAATGATGGCCAACAAGACCCAGATTCGGGCGTAGAGTGCTGGCGGGTAGGTGCCCGTCATAAACAGGCCAAAGTTATTGGGAATCACCGGCCACTGGGCCATGGTCAAGGCCCAACTGCCTAGCCGCCACAGTCCCCAGCTAAAGATGGCCACAATAATGAGGGTCAGCAGGCTATTAAACCAATCGCTAAACAGGTTTTTCTTGGCCCAGGCAATCGGCCCCAGGCCGATCAGCGCTGGAGGGCCAGACGCAAAGGAATTAGGCGTCACAGGGGTCATGGCTTAGCGCTCCTTAAACTGAACCGCTCGGTTGAGTTGATTCATCACCAGGGTGATGATTAAACACAGGATGAGATAGGTGGCCATCAAGATTAAAAACACCTCTACGGGCCGCCCGGTCTGGTTGTAGGTGGTGGTGGCGACGGAGTAAATTTCGGGAAAGGCGATCGCAAAGGCCAAACTAGAGTTCTTGGTCAGGTTCATGTATTCACTATTCATGGGGGGAATGATCACCCGCATGGCCTGGGGAAACACCACCAGCCGCATCACCAGCCCCGGTTGCAACCCCAGGGAACGGGCCGCCTCCCACTGCCCCTTCGTGACCGACTGGATGCCAGCCCGGACAATCTCGGCCACAAAGGCGGAGGTGTAAAACACCAGGGCCGACAGAGCTGCCACGTACTCCCGCGAGAGCCGTAGCCCCCCCGTGACCCCGCCCCCTTCTACCCCGTGGGGAATGGTCCACTTCATCCCTAGGGTGAGAAACAGCAGTAACCCTAACCCCAGGCTAGCCAGGGCCAGGGTTTGGGGCAGCCCCCCGGTGCCCCGGTCAATGCGAATGTTGGTGCGCCAACGCCAAAGGTAGTAGGCCGCGATCGCCCCCACCCCGAGGGCGGCAATCCCCAGCAGGGCCAGCACCGCCGTACCCGGCCAGGGAATGTAGACCCCCCGGTTATTGAAATAGGCTAAATCGAAAAAATGAATCTGATTTTCTGGCTTTGGGAGGGTGCCGTAGATGGCGAAGTACCAGAAAAAAAGCTGCAACAGTAAGGGTATATTGCGCACCAACCCCACGTAGGCGCGGCTAATTTTATAAAGCAACCAATTCTTAGAAAAGCTGGCAATACCGGCGGCCACCCCGACCAGAGTAGTCAGGGCAATGCCCGCGGTCACCAGGGTGAGGGTATTGCCCAAACCCACGCCCAGCGCTCGCCAGTAGGGATCGTTAGGGCGGTATTTGATGGCGCTCTCGCCAATGCTGAAACCGGCAGGATTGCGCAAAAAGCCAAACCCAAAGGTTTTGCCCTGCTGGATCATATTTCGGTTGAGATTGCCCAGAAAAAAGCTCAGCAGCAGAATGACCACGACTAAGGTGATTACCTGAAAGGCAATTTTCCAAAACCGCTCATCCCGCAGCATGGCTTTCAGGTCAAACCCTCTGTCGCTGCTATCGTGGGCCATTGAGGTTACCTGACTGACATCGGTGGAAAAACTTTAAGCAAAATAATCCACGACAGATATCAAGAAAAGTTCAATTTGTTACAAGGTTTTATGAAAAAAGGCGTGGCTTGGCCACGCCCCAGAGCCGTTGAGCGAACCTCAACGGTACAGCGCCCTCACCCTAGCGGAAGGGAGGCGCATACATCAGCCCACCATCAGTCCAGAGGGCATTTTGGCCTCGCTCCAGCTTAAATTGAGAGTCTGCGCCGACATTGCGATCATAAATTTCGCCGTAGTTACCGACGTTTTTGACCACCGCGTACATGAAGTCATTATTGAGGCCCATGTCGGTACCTAGGGTGCCTTCTTCCCCTAAAAAGCGGGCAATATTGGGGTCGTTGCTGCCCTTAAAGGTATCGATATTTGCTGAAGTAATGCCAAACTCTTCAGCCTGAAACAGACCAAAGGTTACCCACTTGACCACGTCGTACCAGGCGGAATCGTTGTTGACGGTCACTGGCCCTAGGGGTTCCTTAGACATGGTGACCTCTAGCAAGATGTGGTCATCGGGGTTAGGCAGGGTGCTGCGACGGGCCACTAACTGGGACTTATCGGAGGTCATCCCTTCACAGCGACCCTCGTCGTAGGCGGCGTAGGCGGCGTCGGCGTCCTGAAAGACCACCGGCTCAAAATTAACGCCCAACTTACGCATTTGGTCGGTTAGGTTCAGCTCAGTGGTGGTGCCGGTTTCTACACAGACGGCTTTGCCTTCAAAGTCCTCTAAACCGTCAATGCCGCTGTTTTTTCTCACCATCATGCCCTGGCCATCGTAGAAGGTGGTAGGGGCAAACTCCAGACCCACTTGAGTGTCGCGATTGATGGTCCAGGTGGTGTTGCGAGAGAGCATATCAACCTCGCCCCCGGCCAGGGCCGTGAAGCGTTCGGTGGAATCTAGGCGACGGTATTCCACCGCTTCTGGATCGCCCAGGACTGCCGCAGCAACCGCTTTGCAAACATCTACGTCAAGCCCGGAATACTTGCCGCTTTCATCCACAAAGCTAAAACCGGGAATCCCCCCATCGACCCCGCAGATAAGTTTGCCCCGTTCTTTCACCACATTGAGACGGCTTTTACCGGCTACCGGGGCTGTCGTGCCTTCTCCCCCAGTAGTGGCTGTGGTGGTTGTTCCCCCACAGGCTGCCAAGGTTAACCCCAGGGCTGCCGCTAATAAACCCAATTTGCGCATACTAGACACCTCGCTTACGAATTGTCAAAGAGTCTAACTTAAACCAACAAAATATTGACTGTTGTTAACAGTCCAATGGTTTGGGTTTCCATTTTGCATCAGAGACTACATTATGCGCGAGTGCAACGGGGGTCGGAAGAAGACGAACAACGGCTCAGCTTCAACCCGTTGAGATATCCGCCGGCAAAGGGCTGTAGGGCTTTGCCGGCCTATACCTGAAAGCTTCCAGCCGACCAGCTTACCATTTTACCTTTGGGCTGAGCCGGGCAAAAAACGCCGCTCCCAGGTAGAAGCGGCGTGGGTCGAATTTCTGGTCGTAGATTGAGGTGGGCAGCCACCCCGGGGCCTAGGCGGGGTACACCTGCAGCAGACGGGCGGCTACATAGCCATAACCCAAAACATCCTGAGAGCAGGGATGATCGTAAGGGCTGACACTGGCGATCGCGGCTACGGCATACAGACCTTTGCCCATTTTGAGCTCTTCAGCGGTCCCCTTCCAGGTGATGGTGTACTCGAAGATGCCTTTCTTGGTGACGATGTATTGGGAAACATCGACTTCGGCGGCCTTACCACCGATACCCTCAAAGGCAAAGTTCACCTCTACCTTCATCCCCAGGCACAGGAGTAACCGGGTGAGCGGCGTGTCGTTGAAGGTAACGTCAACGCTAACGCTGAAGATTTCATCGGCAGCCACAATGTAGGGCGAGTTCGCCTGGGCGATGACCATGGGTGGTTCAGGCTGAGCCGTGGAGGCTTCCAACCGCAGATCACACAGGTCAAAGTAGGTGGGGCCCAAAAGGTTGGTGGACTTGAGTTCGGTGTTAGCCAGTAAGGGGGGTTGAGCAATAACAATGGTCATGGGAGTTACCTCGTAGATTTAGAGAGAGAAACGAGCGGGGTTGGCAGGGGCTCCCCAGTTGGAGTGCCCCAGCCTTAAGGCCTCAGAGAGGCCGTCATCGAGGGGCGTTTACGCCGCAGGATGAATTTGCAGCAGGCGAGCCGCAATGTAGCCGTAGCCCAGTACATCCTGAGAGCAGGGGTGGTCGTAGGCGCTGACACTGGCGATCGCGGCCACCGCATACAGACCTTTACCTAGGCCCAAGGCATCACCGGTGCCCTTCCAGGTGATGGTGTACTTGAACTGGTTTTTCTGGGTGACGATGTAGCTGTCTACGTCGGTTTCACCGGCCTGGCCGCCAATACCTTCAAAGGCGAAGTGAACTTCCACCTTCATCCCCAGGCACAGCAGTAACCGGGTGAGCGGCGTGTCGTTGAAGGTAACGTCAACGCTGACGCTGAAGATTTCGTTAGCGGCCACAATATAGGGCGAGTTGGCTGGTGCTATGAACATCGGATCGGCGGGTTGGGCGGTAGACGCCTCAAGGCGCAGATCGCACAGGTCAAAGAACGTGGGTCCCAAAATATTGGTGGACTTGAGTTCGGTGTTAGCCAGCAAGGGGGGTTGAGCAACGACAATAGCCATGGAAATTAACCTCATGTTTTCTAGGGTGAATGGGTGGGTTTTGTTGATGGAGAATTTATAGAAAAAGCAGAAAGATATAAGGCAGAAGTATGAATGAGCGGCTTGTACGCCATCAATTCATCGATTAGAAATGGCCTAATCAACCTGCTTTTAACTATGAGCTCCGGTCAAAACCCTGTCGTTTGACATTTACAAGATGGCCTAGGGGTGGGGGAGCCCACATCACCCCTAGGGGTTAAATCCGTCAAGATAGTCACAATACCTTCGGCTCACCTGCCCCCATGTCTGTCCCTGCGTCCCGAGTCGTTACCTACAGTCCAGCCCATACGCTGGTGCCCACCTACGAGTGCTATAACCGCTGTACCTACTGCAACTTTCGCACCGAGCCCGGTCAGTCTGCCTGGCTGAGTTTAGCCACGGTGGTTCAACAGTTGCCTCACCTGCGGGAACAGGGGGTAATTGAGGTGCTAGTGCTCAGTGGGGAAGTTGCCCCCGGCCATCCCCGTCGCCAGGATTGGTTTGCACGGATTTACCAAATTTGTGAGCTGGCCCTGGAGGCTGGTCTACTGCCCCACACCAACGCCGGCCCTCTAACCTGGGAGGAAATGACCCAACTCAAAGCGGTGAATGTGTCCCTAGGGCTCATGGTCGAGCAGGTTACGCCTAAGCTCCTGGATACGGTGCATCGCCAAGCCCCCAGCAAGCGCCCCCAGGTGCGCCTACAACAGCTCGCCTGGGCGGGGGAATTGGGTATTCCCTTTACCACTGGTCTGCTGCTCGGGTTAGGGGAAACGGAGCAGGACTGGGTCGAGTCTTTGGCTGCGATCGCCCAACTGCACCAACGCTATGGCCATATCCAGGAGGTGATTCTCCAGCCCCACAGTCCGGGGCAACGCCAAGCCGAGGCTAGGGCAGCCCTTAATGGAGCGGCTCTGGTGAGGGCCATTAGCCTGGCCCAAGAGTATTTACCCCCCTCCATTACGGTGCAGATTCCCCCTAACCTAGTGAGCCGTTCGGAGTTACTGGCCTGTCTGCGGGCTGGGGCCCGCGATCTGGGGGGCATTAGCCCTTGGGATGAGGTTAACCCCGACTACGAGCACCCCTGCCCTACTCAGTTGGAGGCGGAACTGGCCGGCGCAGGTTGGCACCTGCAGCCCCGACTGCCGGTTTACCCCCAGTACGATAGCTGGCTGCCTCACCCGTTACAGCGGCTGGTGGCCCTTTGGCGGCGCCGTCTGGCGGCACCGTCTGGCGGCACCGTCTGGCGGATGGGGCAAGTCACCGAGGCCACAGCCACCCCATAGTTCGGTAAGATGCTCACAACGCAGCTGCCCCCAAGGCCCCTGCGATTGTCCTAGGAAACTCAAGTCCATGACTGGCTCTACAACCCAAACCTGCCCTGTATGCGGAGTGAAAATTATGGTGGGCATCGTCGGGGGGGATCGGGTGCTCTTTTCCGCCGGTCCCCCTGGGACCCGTGCCCGCCTTTATGCCCGCGTGTGTCGGTATGTCGATAAACCTGGCTGTATTAACAAGGATGGTGGCGCCCAGCCGCCCCAGGCCAGCGACTACTACAAGCCCGATGCCCCCCGCTCGTCCTAAATTGAGTCTGGACCGAAATCTAACGGACTCCTAGAGTTATCCAGGGCCCAAGCCGATCTAGGCCATAATAGGCACCAATAGTTTTGACCATGCCCTTCAACTTTAACCTCGCTATGCAAGCTAAAATCCTGTTGCGCCAGGGCATTCTACTGCCAGCAACTCTAGTTATACTGGCCGGCACCGCCCTTCGCAGCGAGGCCCAAACCCGGGTGTATACGCCTATTCCCCTGCCGGCCTCGCGGGAAATTACCGACACCCTCTCCGACAAAGATATCCCCACCGGCTTTGGAGGCTTTGCCAGAGACTACACGGTCGTCTTAGAAGCCGGCGATCAGGTGGTGATCGATGTCATGTCTGACCAATTTGATACCCTGGTTACCCTGATGAGTCAGGACGGTTCTACCGTGGGCGAAAATGACGACGGTCCCGATGGTACCACCAATTCCCTGCTGTTTGCCCGAATTACGGAATCGGGTACCTACACGGTACGGGTTCGATCCTACGCCGGGCAAGGGACTGGAGAGTTTTACCTCAAGGTTGCCCGACTGCGAGAAATCCAGTAGGACGCCTAGGCATTTCCACCGTTTTGGCCCCGAAAGGTTTTTTAGACAACAATCTTGTCACGGGGCACAATGGCTTGTTATGGTAAGTAGGCGCGAAAAACGCCTTCCTAGCCGGGATAGCTCAGTCGGTAGAGCAGAGGACTGAAAATCCTCGTGTCGGCGGT